>NZ_JAUBQD010000002.1:0-179714 GCF_036701085.1 Microcoleus sp. Pol7_A1 | reverse complement strand
AAGCCTCTGGCGTATTAGATTGACTTGTTGTTGGCGTAACCTGTTCTTTAGCCTGTTCGGTATCGTTATTTACAGAAGAAGTAATGGAAGCCTCTGGCGTATTAGATTGACTTGTTGTTGGCGTAACCTGTTCTTTAGCCTGTTCGGTATCGTTATTTACAGAATCGGTATTAGCCTGAGATTTTTCGGAATTTAAACTAACTGAAGCTTTGCTTTCGCTTGTATTGAGTGTATTAGTTTTAATGTCTGGTAAGATATCTGGTAACGTCTGGCTTTGAGAAGCAGAAGGATTAGTTAATGAGTCTGGTTGTGAATTATCTAGTAGCTCCTCGCTTACTCTTAAACCAGTCAGTGTATCGATTTCTGGCTCGGATGTACTAGATTGAGACGTTTTTTCACTTGAGGAAATACTTATTTGGCTCGTGCTAGAAAGCGGCAAAATCAGAGTATCAATTTCCTTGCTATTTATTACAGAGATACTCGTTGCTATATTTTTGTCGCTCGCTAAACTGCTAGGAGTACCTAAATTAGAAACAGAGCCTCCACTAAGTTTCGGATCTAAGGCTGGTAGGAGTGGATTGGTCAATCTTACTATTGAATCTAGGTTACTTGTTCCATTGTCTTGATTAAGTGTGGGATTGGAACTAATTAACTCGCTCATGGTAGATTTCCTTTTATTTATCTGCGTTAAATGGTTGGTTGCTAGTAGATCGACCTATATTATAATTTCAGACAAAAATTAACTGGTATCGGCTTTTGCTGGCTTATTGCTCGAGTATTTCGCGCCAGAAAGCGCGATGCCAGCAATAGTTAAGTTTCGCAGAAAGACTTTGTTGAACATAATTTTTTACTCCTATTTATCGTTATGTATTTTAACAATTATCGGTAACAATGCACTTTTATTTCTATTGAATATCCCCTAAAAAATTTTTTTTGCGTGCGTTTGGGTAAGCCCGAACTCCAGCAGCTTCACTGATTTGTGTTCTGACTATGACAGTTCTAAAGTTCACATCATTCGGAACACAAATCCAGCTTGAAATCAGGTGCACTGAATTCAGGTGAATTTATACAAGACGACTTTAACCATCTTTGCCAGTTCAAGTCGAACATTTTCTTGCGATTTGGACACATTCTTGCTACATCATGCGAAACTGCTTGGGTGAAATGCCTGTATATCTGCGAAAATGCTTAGCAAAATGACTGGGGTTAGCAAAACCGCACACAACGGAGATATCATTGATTGTGCGTTCTCTCTGCTTCAGTAATTGCTTCGATCGCTCGACTCGCTGCTGTATCAAATACGCATGAGGAGTCATGCCCGTAGATTGCTTAAATAATCGACAGAAGTGAAACTGGCTAATCTGCAATTCATCTGCAAGGGTGGCTAATGATAGGTTCTCACTTAGATGAACATTCATGTAGTCAAGAGCTTGCTTCAGTTTGTACTTAGGTAAGCCATCTTCATACTCTGGTAGAATGTGCTTGCGGGTTGAATAGTTTCTCAAAAAATGTGCTGCCATAGCTGTAGCCATTGACTCCGCATAGAAGCAACTATTTGTTGCATCAGTTTCTAATACCGTTTTCAGAGCTAAGATAATTTGACAGACTAGCGGATCGGGCGTTGATAGCGTCGGCTTCAGTTCAATTTGCTCTGGATTTGCAGACTCGTAGGCAGCATGAGCTAGAAATGTAGGATCGAGATAGCAGTGAGTCGTTTCCCCTACCTGACTCGATCTCACTTTTAACGGCGCATGAGCAGGAAAAATTTCAATATGCCCCTTTTCTTGTTGGTCATGTTGACATCGATAACGTTTTCCATCAAATACCATCTCTACTTCCGTTGGCTGCTTCCATGACGGTAGCGAAATGAGGTGCTGAAGACCTGTTGTTTCAGGAAAGTCAATTGCAGGCAGTTGATAATGTGCAAGATGGATATTTTTCCATCCCGCTTGTTGACCGGAGTGAATTACTGGACGCGGAGCAAACGTTAAAGTTGAATCTTGTTGAGAGTAATCGATCTCTAAAGGTTTTTCTGTTGACATCCTAAATTTTTTCTCCAAATTTGTACGAATAATGGTTCTTTGATTACGCAAGTCCGAACTCACAGCCCGATCGCCCCTACCCTTCCACCTCTTTCAACCCATCCTCCAACAGCATCCGCACCAAGAGTCTACTTTCTTGCGCCCCGTCATAGCCGCCAGCATCGACAGCTTGCGGTGCAGGGATATCGAAAGAATACCGCTCGCTTGCGATTTTCACTGTAGTGGCTGCCAATACCTATGACGACAGAATGCCATGCACCGCCGAAGGTGGTTAATTCAGCTAAAATGTCTCAATACGGCGTTTAGTCGTGCCAATACTTCATCAACAATAAGTGCTGTAGTATTTGATACTCTGCTGAATCACATAACCGGTTTGTAACTACTCTACCCCTGTGTAGCAAGTCCGGCTGTCGGAAAAAGTCTGATAAAAGTCTGATCTAAGTCGGATCTAGAATCTAAAAATTATCTGTCTCTAAGCTGTTCGGCATTTAAAGGAGGATAGTAGGGTGCTTAGCGTAGATAAGCGTTTCCCATGTATAGTAAGTGTTCTAGCTGACGCACCTTACCTAGCTCGTTAATGGTTTAAATGCCTAACAGCTTATTGACTAGCCCATTAGCTCATTTTTCACAAATTTATGAGTATTTATACTTAAAAGATTTGTCCGATCGCTCACCTCTGCTAGCTGTGGTTGTCTGTGCGACAGTTGAGAGTGCGGAATCATTACCTGAGATCGAATAGAAATAGTTATTTTAGAAGTCTATATGGAAAAAATGACTGATGATGAGGCACTAAATATCCTTGAGGAAATTCTGGAAATAAAGCAATTAAACAATGTGCAGAAGATAGTCTTTTGTCAAGCTTGGGAAGGGCAGTCTTATATGCAGATTGCTAATACTTTTGACTATGACTACAGCTATATCAAAGATACTGGATCGCAACTTTGGCAGATGCTCTCAACAGCTCTAGAACAAAAAGTTACAAAGTTAAATTTTCAGAGCGTCCTCAAGCATTATGCCAAACATCGAGAATCTCAGTTCGCTAGTCAATCGGCTTTTTCTCGACCAGAAGTTGAACCCTTAGAGAGTTCATTGTCACCCAACTTTTCTACACTTTCTATAGATGAGAATGAAACTCGTTGGGTTGGACGCGAATCGTTAGTTGATGCACTAACTGAGAAGATTCAAGGCATTTGTCGCGTCCTAATGTTGGTAGGAATTACAGGGATTGGCAAGTCATCTCTGGCAATTCGACTGAGTTTAGAACCAGGGATCGCTCAAACATGGCCAGTAGTTCATGTAATTCGCTTTGATACTGAGCAGCAAACCTTTGAACAATTCGCTCGCTTACTTTTAAAAGAGCAGATGAGATCGGATTTTGAGTTAGAACACGAGTCTCAAAAACTGGTCATCGATTTAGTTAATTATTTGCAAACCCATCCCTGTTTGCTGCTCCTCGACATGGTTGAGGAAATCCTGGAAACGGGCGATCGCGGCGAGTTTCACTACAAAGATCCCTTATTTGCCCAATTTTTCGATCGCTTTATCCAAGTAGAACCAATGCCATCTCGCTTGATTCTAACTTCTCAGGATCGCCTCCCTGTCATAGCCGAGGGACGGTATTTAGAGCGATCGCACCTAGAATGGCTCAAAGGCTTAAATCCCGAAGAAGCCCTCGAACTTTTTGGGAGTTGGGAAGTTTATCCTCAGACAGATGAGGAACGTGAATATTTACAACGCATCGTTAGGGTTTATGAAGGCCATCCGCTTGCTTTGCGAGTAATCGCTGGAGAAATTCGAGAAAGTCCATACAACGGCGACATTCAAGCCTACTGGCACGATTATAGCGAGGAGATTGCAACCATTGAACAACAGCAAATAGCTTCTGATTTACATTCGAGCGCCGACTCAGTAACTTTAGCCAATTACAGCATCAACTTAACCGATCTAGTTAAGTGCCGCATCGAACGAACATTTATCCGTCTGCGCGTTTCATCTCCTTTGGCTTACATTCTGCTCTGTATGGGAGCTACCTATCGATGCTCTGTAGAGCGAACGGCTTGGCTATTATTAATTGCAGAGTGTCCTAAAGAAGCGCAAATAATTGCCTTTCAAACCTTACAACGCCGCTTTCTTCTAGAAACAGACTCTAAGGTTGGGCGCGTATTCTATCGGCTTCACAGTTTAATTCGCAGCATCGCGCTCCAGCATCTTGTTAATTTTAAACCAGAGATCCTGTTATGAATTTTGCCTGGGATCGAACATTGCAACTGAAGACGCTAACAGAGTCCCAGATTTTAAATTGCTGCTTGACACCAGCAGGAGAGTTGGTTTTAAATAATGCACATCCTCTCGATCGACAACCGACTCTCTATGAAAAAGCGCATTTACGAGCCGCTTTTTACTGGCTCAAGCACTATCAACCCCATCACCAAGCTTCTCATCTCGAACAAGTCCGAGGCTACTTGGAGGCAGCTCACCATCTAGAACAGCTTAAAGCTTGGGATCTGATTCGCCAAATTGTATTTGTTCGTCTTAATATCGAAGGGAACTCGCAGGTTTTACACCGACAGCTTGGCATTTGGAGACTTTACCGAGAACAAATCGCTCTATGTCAACCTTTATTAGGTAAAGTTAATCCCCAATTGGATTGTCTTTGTCTCAATGACCTGGGCTATGCTTATACCCATCTTTGTCAGTTTCCCACCGCAGTCGATTACTACCAGCGTTTATTACAACTAGCCACAGAGAATCACAATACAGAGGCTCAAGCTAAAGCACTTGGTGGTTTAGGGCTTTGCTATGGCAATTGGGGACAATATCAAACAGCTTGGAATTACTGCCAGCAGCAGTTGCAGGTATTGGATCGAATTGATGAATCTCGCTGTCGCGTTCAATCGGAGGATGCCGTATCGCTAGAAAGCTTGGGATGGGAGCAAGACAGTTACGGCGAAGGCTCGTCTACAGCGGTTGAGAGAGGTCAAACCTTGGCGACTTTGGGATATTTAGCCATTCACCTGCGACAGTTTCATAAGGCGACTCATCACTGTCAGCAAGCATTAGCGATCGCCCGTACTATTAACGATACACAAACCCAATGGTACGCTCTCGGACGGCTTGCAGTCGCCAATGCTCAGTTGGGTAAACGCCAAAAAGCTTTAGATGCCTTAGAACAACAGTATCAGCAACGACACCAAAACCGCAATTGCCATCAAGTTAGTGCTTTATTGGTGAATTTGGGCTTAGTCTACTGTTACCAGCGCAACTTTAGAGCCGCTCTAACCTGCTCCCAAGAACTTTTGGAAATTAATCAACACAGTGGTGATATAAGCGTTCAATGTTATGCCTTACTAACTCTGGCATTTATTCATACTTGGCAAGATGAGGTTCAACTAGCTTTAGAAACAACCCAGCAATGTTTGGATCTTGCCCGTCAATATAAATATCAACACCACGAATCTCAGTCATTATCGCAATTTTCTTATCTCTATAGCGCACTGGGAGACATTCCTAAAGCACTAGATTATGGAAAACAAGCTTTAGCGCTCGCTCAAAACGTTAATAATTCTTTATTTAAAGGAATTGCACTGGCAGTTTTAGGATTGGCTTACCTGGAAGCGGGTAAGTTTATACAGAGTTTGCGTTTTATCGTTGCTAGTTCGATCGCGCTCCCTCCTTGGCGCGGTGGAGATAGCCAATTGTTGCTGGCGATAATTCTCAAACGATTATTCAAATATTATGGCGATTGGTTCTCAAGATTTTAGTTCGGTTGAGCTGTGAGGTGGGTAAAAGACTGTCGCGCCCGATCGCCGCCTATTTGCGGTTACATTCCCTGGATTTCAAGCTATACTTGGCAATTCCAGCTAACTTGTACGATAATAAATTTCAAACCCCGCTCGCTCAATTAATGATTCAAAAAAACCAAGTTAACCTATTGGTTTTCGATCCAATCCAGGAGGTCATCGAACGATGGATAAACTCGAACGCTACCGAAGCTTAATCCAAAAAATCCTCGAAGAATACCAGCAGCTAAGTTTGGGCAATTCCGATGTCGAATCTGTCTTGCTGCTCGATCCGATTCGCGAGCATTATCTTCTAATGAAAATGGGTTGGTATCAAGATAATCGCATCAAAAGCAATGTCATCCACGTTCGCCTGAAAGATGGAAAAATCTGGAATCAACTACCCAGCATCAAGCGGAGTACCGCTATGATGTGGGCTTGTATCTGAACTCCACCGCAATTCCGAGAACCTTTGCAGAATCTCAGCTTTAGTTTCACCGCCCGACACATTAGGGGATGCTGACAAGCTCCCCGTACTCGTCCAGTCCTGCCGAACGAGCAACGTTCTCATGGCAATATTTCGCGCACCCACCAAATCAGCATGAAGCTCATGCCCGCAACACTCGCAACGAAACAATAGTCCTTTTTTAGGTCTATTGCCTGCCGAAGTGTGTCCACATTTTGGACAGCTTTGCGAGGTATAATTAGCTGGAACTTTAGTAGCTAAAGAGCCGTTCAAATTAGCTTTGTAGTCAATATAGCCGTGCAGTTCGGCAAACGACCATTTAGCTTTGTTTCGATTAGCTTTTCGCTGTTTTTTGCTAACCTTTTTACCCGACTTGGACTTGGTTCTATCCCGAATTCCGGTTAGGTTTTCCAGTCCAATTAAAGTATTAGGCTTTGCAATATCCTTGCTGATTTGGTGGTTCACGTCAGCGATAAACCGCCTTTCTCTTCCCGACAAAGCAATTAGCCGGCGCTTTGCCGAACGAGTGCCTTTACGCTGAAGAGTTTGTCTAGCCTTGTGATAGCGGTTGGCTTTATGTCTAGCTTCTGAACCTGAGTAAAAATTAGACTTGTTTTGTAAGTCTGTTTCTACCGCAAGATAGCGCATCCCCACGTCAACGCCAGAAACTCTGGTTATTTTCAGTGGGTCGAGTTCAGGGGTTTCTACCTCAACACTTACCATCAAATAGTAAACTTTAGAGGAACGCTGATAGACAATTTTAGCTGCTCCAACTTTGGAACCATTCGCAATGAAATCCAGATGCTTGTTGTAGCCATCATACGAGACTACTATTCTACCAGTCAGGGTAATAATACTCACCTTATGCTCGGATTTAAACGAGTAGTCACGCTGATAATTCAAGGTACAGGTTCGAGAGATATACTTAGGGGGTTGGTCTAGTCCTTTGTACCGTTTCTTGGTGTACCCTTTAGCGATAGCATCGTTAGATTGTTTTACCTTAGTCCAGAGAGTTTTATACGTTGCCGAAACTTGTCTCGGTACATTGCAAGCCATCTGAGCGCCAAGTCCAAATCGAACTCGCAATTCATTGTAGACAGCCTTTTGTAACTTAGCACCATTGCTGGTTTTGTTCGCATCAAAAGCAACTTGTGAAGTATGATTCAAGGCATCGCGATAAGCCAAGGTAGTCTGAGATACCAAAGCTTTTTGCTCGGCATTCAGGTTTAGTTTTAGCTTGGCGGTGATTATTTGAGGCATTACTTTCACGAATTCTGACAAAATTCTATCTCGTGAACATACAAAAAGCAAGTGGTGTAGCAAAATAATTTGTTCGCTCATCGACCGCCCCTCGCCTTCCAACACCTAAAGTCGTTGGTTTAGTTCGGGGCGGTTCTCTTCACTCACGCAAATTCCTCCCGACGCTCACCTGGGTACAGGTAGAGCGCGGGACTCCTTTTGATTTAGTTGAAGAAGACCGGACTGAGGACGGTATCGCAACCGATTTACCGAAAGCGGGGGTGTCTTGTGAAGAGATTGTCCTCGCCTTTCATCCACCGCGTTTGCGTCCGTTTACGGAATTTGCAACTGCGTAACGCGATCGCTCTTATGGAGAAAATAGCACATCGCGTATCAAGAGCGATCGCGCACTTGTCTAATTCGCAGCCAACAAACCCGACATATTCAGCACTTTTTCTGACCAGATTTTTACCTGTTCGCTAACTTTTATTCGTTGCTGAACGTTCGATCGAATCTCAGCCCAAGAATACTGCCAGCAAGCTAACTGAACCTGCAACTCAACTAACTCAGCAGCTATTTCTATCTCTGTATCGGCAGCAGTCCATTCAATAAACAGCTTGCTTTCTTGCAGTAAATCTTCAATTATTTCGCCATGAGCTGTATTTTGACAGCGGGATTTGATTCGCGCTAAATTTGATGCTAAATTTCCTAGACGAACCGGCAGTTCGTCTCGCAAATAGCGTGACTTTAAAGCATTCCAATCTCTCATAACTCTCCTAATAGCCGTTGAACGATCTGAGCAACTCGATCTCGAATCATCGGATCTTGAATTTCCATCGAACGATTGTTTTGGCGGGGGCGGATATTGATGAGAGATTCATAACCTACTTCTTGTGTCAGCGGATACCAATCTGCTCCCCAAATATCTACTTGCTTGCTCCCATTTTCCAGCAATACAGCTTCGCAGTCAGCGTGAAGCTCTCCACCACCAGCTAAAATTCCCCGTTCGATATCCACTGCCAGTTTAATATACAGCAGATTGCAGGTAAATAGAGTACACTGAAAAATAGTATATTAATAGCAGTAATGAAACCATTACCGATCGAACTTCGAGAAAAAGTGGTCAAAGCTTACAAACAGGGTAACACATCAATTAGAAAACTAGCTATCAGATTTGATGTCAGTAAGTCTTTTGTTGAACGACTATTAAAGCGCTACCAACTTACAGGAGATATCCAACCACGTCCTCAAGGTGGAAGCCAGAAAAGTGAGTTGAATGGATATTCAAGTCAGCTCCATGAGCTGGTAAAAAAATATCCAGATAGCACTTTGTCAGAATATTGTGAATACTGGGGAAATATTTACGGACAATGGATAAGTCCTAGTACCATGTGCCGAGAATTAAAAAGGGTGGGACTAACAAAAAAAAAAGACGCTACTCAGTAGTCAAGCGGCAACAGACCGAGTGCAAAAATTAAGAGGAGAATACTGGGAAAAAGTGAAAAATATAGCTCCCGAGAACCTGGTTTTTCTGGATGAAATGGGGGTTTTACTAGGTTTAAGTAGGAAGTATGCTCGCTCACCTCACGGCACGAGAGTATGTGATTTTAAACCATTCTATCGGGGTGCAAAAATCACAGCAATTGGAGCGATTAGTATTAAAAAAGTGGTGGCATTAATGACAATGAATGACTCAATGGATGGCAAGGCATTTGAAGTGTTTATTGAAAAATTTTTAGTGCCGGAACTTTGGGTGGGAGCGGTAGTAGTAATGGATAATTTACCCGCACACAAAATGGCTTCTATTGCACCGATGATTCAAGCAGTTGGCGCAAGTATTATTAACTTATCGCCGTATTCTCCTGATTTTAATCCTATTGAATTATGGTGGTCGCAACTTAAGTCTTTCCTGCGGAAATTTTCTCCAACAACCCCAAAAATGATCGATACATTAATTGCCGTCGCACTTGATTTAATAAATCCTCAACATCTAAAAAACTGGTTTACTAAATGCTGCTACTGTCATCTATAAACTTGCAATCTGCTGTAACTGCTCAGGATTTCCAACATTTCTTCAAGTTGCTCTTTGGTAGCACGCTCTTGTATCAGATTAATCATCTTTGTCTGCGCTTTCGATAAACTACTTTTTAAGTTACGTTAACTGTGCTTGCCTCAAAAGCAATTGCTTGCCGAACAATACAACATTTTCCACTGGATTTAGGAACATCAAATTGATGCTTGATAAGTATCATTGTAGAATAAATTTAGTTATATTTAGCCACAACTCGGTAAATTACTGTCATATGCTAAATATTCTATCAAATAAAATGATGCACTTTCTATCTCCCAATCCACCCATTCTAATGGGTTTTCAAAAACACCTTCTAGTCCAAATAAGCTGACAGTTTTACCAACATTTGGAAAATCATCATCTATAACTGTTCTAGAGGTTTTTTCGAGAGGCTTGAAATCATGGGAGCCGGGAGGCTCTTCTACATATCCGGTTAATTGGCGTACCGATGTTTTGACTCCATCGAAAATTAGGTAAGATTTTGGCAGAAAAGTTATTTCATTTTGGGGATTAAGTGGATGATTTGGTAGCAAGCCGAGTTGACGGGTGGGAATGACAATTTTTGAATCGCGGATTAAAGGTCGATCTAAATTACAATTTGTGAAATAGAGTAGGTCAAAATGACTGCTAATTACAGTCATTGAATTTTGTCCAAAGTAATCGTTTTTATGCTCGCTAGCGGGATTTGTAAAGTGCGACCGCTTATAGGGTTTCCCTGAAAGATTTTATCTTGAATATAACATAAAAAAGGTTTTTTTACGTGCAGTTGGAGAGTTTTTGCTGCTGTCCTTTGCTGCCGCATCTGTTCCGATTTCAGGATTGTTAAGATTGCGATAATTGTCAGTTCGATTGACGGCGCGGATCTCTGGTTTACCCCAATTACTCCTGTTACTCATTACTCATCACTCATTATTTGGTCAAGATTGCGCTGCTTCAACTCGATCGAGTTTATTTTTTAAACCGCGATCGCGATCGCAGCTTTGAAAATTTTTGGCGATCGTGCAATGAAACCGCTAACTCCACAAGACATCCTCAAGCGTTACTCAAAACACCGGACAGGTATTGACAGCCCCGGCTCCTTTTACTCTCCTTTGGAAACGAAAGTAATGATGAGAGCTAATCCGCCCCTTAAGCGTGAAATATTAACAGCTATTCCAACTATTTTAACCGATAAAAATCAAAAACCTCCGTTGCAAGCTACACTTAAAACTCCTTACCAACTAATCGATACTGCTTTCAATCTTGAAACAGCCCTTCAACCATTCCAACAAGCAAAAATCATCGGTATAGACTGCGAAACGACAGGGCTTGACCCCTACAAAGCCAAAATTAGATTGTTACAACTTGCCATTCCTGACCATCCAGTAATCATTGTAGATTTATGGGCCATTGAACCGAGTTCCCTCGAACCATTACGCTTGCTCTTAGCGAGTCCTGCACTGAAGGTAGGTCACAACCTCAAATTTGAATGGCAAATGCTCGCTTTTGCCGGACTGGAACCATCCAAACCCTTTTTCGATACCTATTTGGCTTACCGAGTGCTGACGGCTGGACTAAAACGGCATCTGTCCCTAGAATCTGTCACTGAGAATTTGCTGAAAGTAAAGCTCGACAAAACGCAGCAACTTAGCGATTGGTCGGGAAATTTAACACTCACTCAACTGCAATATGCTGCTACCGATGCTGCAATTTTACTCCCGCTGGCTGCTGCTCTGCAACAAAAACTGAAAGCTTCTAAGCTTTGGAAAACTGCTTTACTAGAGTTTGCTTGTCTGCCTGCGGTGGCTTCTATGGAACTCAACGGAATGCTTTTAGATAGAGAACAGTGGAGAGTTTTGGGAGTCAAGCTCTGTCATCAACGCGACTCTCTTTTAAAACAAATTAATTCGCAACTCCATCGACCTAACCCTAATCAACAAATCTCTCTCCTGCCGGAATTTACGGATACAATTAATCCTCGCTCTCCCAAGCAAGTCTTAGCGGCTTTGCAAGAAAAAGGTATTCCTGTTACTTCCACTAGCTCTCAACATTTAATTCCTTTGCAAGGCGAGTATCCCGTTATTCAAGCACTGTTAGAATACCGCAGTTTATCGGCTCGTATCGATACTTTTACTCTGGGTTTACCTGAACGCATTCACCCGATTACAGGGCGCATTCATCCCAATTGGTTTCAGATTGGTGCTAGATCAGGACGGTTTAGTTGTCGAGAGCCAAATTTAACGAATATCCCCAGAGATAAAGAAACCCGACAGTGTTTTAAAGCTGCACTCGGTTACGTCCTGCTCAAAGCCGATTACAGCCAGATTGAACTGCGGATTATGGCGAAGGTTTCCGGCGATCTCACGATGGTGAAAGCCTACTCTCAAGGGGAAGATTTGCACTCTCTCACAGCTTCCTTGGTGCTAGCAAAACCTTTATCTAAAATTACTGTCGAAGACAGACAGCTCGGCAAAATTATTAACTTCGGTTTAATTTATGGCATGGGAGTTACGAAATTTAAGAATATGGCTCAAGCAGAGCATGGAGTCACTTTAACGCTGCAACAAGCTTCACACTTTCGCAAGAAGTTCTTTGAATCCTATACAGGTATCAAACAATTTCACGCCAAAGTTCGGAAGGCCTGGAGCCGAGGTATTCGAGAGAGTCGGACAGTCTTAGGCAGAAGGAGATTATGGTCAAAACATACTAAACCGCTGCTTAACGAAATGCTAAATAACCCAATTCAAGGGATGAGTGCCGACATTACTAAACTCGCTCTTGCTCTGCTTTTTAGGTCTCTGAGCCACACGGGTGCTAAACTGATTTGTGTGGTTCACGATGAAATTTTAATAGAGTGTCCTCTTGAACAAGTGAGACCAGTTAAAGCCTTGCTTAAAAAATGTATGGTGAGAGCAGGCAATAAGTTTCTTTCTCCGATTCCTTGCGAGGTAGAAATTAAGGTGATGGAAAGTTGGGGAGGGTAAGAGATTAACGGGGAAAGATTGGGGAGTGGGGAGGGGAGAAAACGAACCGATGCTATTGCGATTTATCATGCACTCAAGTTTTATCGTAAGCAGATGGCCGATACTCGAATAACTCTTGCTCTCCCGCCGCAAATTTAGACCCATCCCTCCCAGAAGCAGGCCGAGCAAAGGACGCTTTGTTGCGAATCCCCTGGATATCTTCAGAAGAACGCTCAGACGATAGCACAAACTGAGTTCTCTGATAACGCAGATCGGCCAATTCAATTTTACCAGGTCGCCCTTCACAATAAGCTCGCTGGGCACAGCGTTTAACTGCGATCGCAATTTCAGCACTCGTTGCTCCGGCATAATCAGATAGTAGCGAATACCACTGTCTGTCGCTCCAAAGATTCTCTTTTCCTTCCCCAAACTGCTCTGGGAAATACTTAGCTAAGTGCAAATTGAAAATCTCATAGCGAGCGCCGCTGTGTGGCAAATCCACAAACCAGATTCCGCCGTCGTCAAATCTGCGGATAAGTTCAGCCGGCAGCATTTCTAAGCGGTTAACAGTAGCTAACATTAACACGGGGCTCTCATGTTCCTGCATCCACGTGAGCAATTTCTGCGACAGCCGTCTAGCTACACCGCCATCAGCATTTGATTCCCAGCCAGAAAAACCCTTGTCAAAATCGTCAAAGAACAGCACGCAGCCGCCCAAATTATCGGCTGTATCCAGCATTTTGTTGAGAGCGCGATCGGGATTAGAGGAACCTAGAATATTGCCCCAACTTGCTGCTAAAAGCGCATAACCTAGCTTCTTAGCAGCTAGCTTTGCACTCAAACTTTTGCCCGTCCCCGGCGGCCCCCACAGCAGCATTCCTTTGGGAGGTCTGAGGTGATATTTCTTGGCATCAGCTTCTGATAGCTTTACGACTTCGCTCAAATAAGCGTCTAATAAATCTAAACCGCCAGCATGAGGCACGTCTGGAGAAGCAATGAACTCCAACCCCTGGTCTCGAAGTTGCGATATTTTATGCTCCAATACCAACTGTGCGATTTGGACAACTGAAGCGGTCATAGAGAGCGATCGATCTAACACTAATTCAATTTCAGCAGTTGGCAGCCCTAGACTCGAAACAGCCAGCCGTTTTTTAGCAGCTACCGCATCTGAACCAAAATCAAGGGAACAATTGCGATCGCAAAAATTATCTACAATAACTTCGACTTCAAAACGATCGGGTAACGGACATTTGAGTAGAGGAATTAATGGACTTAGCTTTGATGGCAATTGGATGTACTCGCCCAGCAGTACCCAATATTGGTTGGCCCAACGCCCTTTCAGCTCAAAGAATGCGTTAGCCAATTGAGAATAACGGCGGACAAGAGGCTGTTCGGTACTGTCTGACTCCAAAATGTCCTCTAACAAAAAGATACCGGGGCAGTCATTTTCCAGCAGAAATTGCAGGACATCACTCTCGACAGATAGCTCAGTTTTGCATAGGACGGATTCACTGTTATACGTTTCCGGAATATCTGAAACGCTTGTCAAGTCTGAATGACCACCTAATTTCGGGAGAGGTTTATCCAAACACCGCACCTGTTGAAGAGTTGCATAGCCTGGATTCCAATAATAAACAGGTAAACAACACTCACTGGCGTAATGATGAAATGATGACAATATTTTTTGGCGATCTGCACTGTAATATTCGAGGGCAAATATTGGAGTTTTAGGTACTCTTAAATTAGACCAAGTAGTGAAATTTTTCATGATTTCATACAACTAAAGAGAGGATGTTTAACCTAAAAAGTTAATTAACATAATTAAGATTTAGCTTCCTGCTAATGAGTGAACTTCTCCCCCCCAAGTGGAGGGGGTAATTGTGCCTAACGGCACTAATAAATTGATGTTAAGAAAGTTAAATTGTCAATCATGGTCACAGCTAAAAAACAAACCGCAGCCACTCCTATTCGCTCTCAGGCACCAGTGCCTGCTAAATCTAAACCGTCTGAAAAGCAGAACAGTCAAACAGTCGGCAGTAACAATGGAGCAAAATCAAAACCTCAATCTAATCTCAGCCCGGAGCAACTTGCTGGCGAGCTAGTCAAACAGATTCGGAATACAATTCATAAGAAGTACGGTGTGACAATTCAGCGTCGCGATAGCCGTATTTCGACAAAGGTTGGCCACGCAATTCGCGAAAAACTGGGATTGGATATTCAAGCTCAGTTGAATAAGCGCAACGGTAATGGCAATGGTAAAAAATTCGACTGGCAAGAGTGGAACAATACTGTGTTTCCCAAGCTAGTTGGCCGGCCCGAGGAACTCAAGTATGGTGTCGAAGTTGTTGCCTTAGCGATGAGCCAACTTTACGATACAATTGCTGACAACCCGCAAGCTGCCATTGCCGATTTAATGGAGTTCAATGCTCAAAGCTTAAAGCGTCGCAACGAGTTAGCTAAATCCTCTGAAGAAGATACTGAAGAACTCGATGAGGACGACGAACTCGATGATGAAGATGATGAAATTGATGACATACTCGATGAAATTGATGAGGATGACGATGACTCCGAAGGCGATGAGGATGAGGATGAGGATGATGACGATGAGGAGGATGATTTTAGTTTAGACGAAGACGAAGAATTTGAGGAAGACGACGAATAATTGCTAAAGTTTGATTAGAAAGCTCTGCTGAAAAAGGAGAGCATTTTTTTGCCTCTATCGAGGCCTTTTCCACGAATCGCGATTCATTTAATAAGGGGAGGGGGAGGGGGAAGGGGAAGGAACGGAAAGGGTTGAAAAACGTGGGATAAGGGTAGAAAAACTTTAGTAAAATCGCGTTATTACTAAAAAAATTCTCCTTCCCCTTCCCCCTTCCCCTTCCCCTTCATTTCAGGGTAATGATTGTCGCCACCGTCCGAATCAGGACGCTCTGGGAAGCAGACCCAACAAATTCACAATCAAGGAAATTTTGACCTTGGTTGTGAATTTAATTTTACCCACTCACCCACCCACTAATTTTTTTGAATTAATTGTAATTAGCCGACTGCCGTCGCTTTAGTTGTGAAAAAAAACACGCTTGAGGGTTAATCATGGCTAATCGCAAATCCGCTCCAACTCCGATGCAAAAGCAATTTGCAGAAACTCTTGAAGAACAGCGCTTCGAGATGTTTTTGCACGTTGCCCGCGAGTTAACGGGACGTGCCAAACAACGACAGTTGCAGAAAGGTAAAGCTCTTGACTGGGAAGCGTTCAATACTTGGTTTAACAAGCAATATGAAGGCTACTCGGCTGACGAGATGCTTGAAGAAATCTTGAGCAACGTTTACTGGCTTTCATCTGAGCAAGCAGTGATTGACTTGCACTTCCGTTATATCGAATCGGCAGTCAAAGCTTCTCATAAGAAAAAGGCAACTGACGATAATGAAGAGATTGATGATTTTATCAAGTAATCAATGACGACCCCCGATAAAGGGGATAAAATCCTGCTTGGAGCAGGATTTGTTTTGCCCGCCCACCCACCGCACCAGTTCCGTTTGCGATACTTGCGCTCGCATTCTCAGAAGGCTTTAGTAAGGTTTTGATATTAAACGCGAGCGCGTTTGAGAGATGTTCCACTTGCAAATAAATTATAATCATGTACGAACATATTCAGCATTTTCTCACCCTCACAATTGAAACTGTAGTAATTTTTGGTTACGGTGGCTTAATTGTTCACTATATCGCTACGCTGTTAGCATCGAAGCGAATGAATCCTTCTGAAAAACTCTCAGCAGAACTTGCCCCAGATTTTGTGCCTCTTCTCAATGAAATTGCTTTCTTTCCTGCTGTTGCCGAAGGTGCAGCAACTCCAGAACCCACAGAAGAACAGCGCCTCACCTCTTCTCGACAAGTTAAAGCCGAATTTGCTTCTAATATTCAACTCGATACCGACACATTAAATCTACCCTTAATTCAAGTCGATAGCCTCACTCTTCGACAATGCCGCACCGTTATTCGAGCGCTCAATTCCACTCTCCCACGAAGTGAGCATATTCGCCTGAAACTCAACAAAAAAGATGTGCCAGCAGATTCGTTAAAATTTCAAATCAAGAAGCAGTTTGAGCATCGACCGCAGCAAGTTGTCTCCCTAATTGAGCAAATTTTTAGAGCGAGTTAGCACGCTCGGGGAATCAACAAGTTAATTATTGCTTTCTATCAATAAAACTTTTGATAACGAGTTGATAGAAAGTTTTTTGAGTGGAACCCTCCTTTTCCTGACCAAGCTATTAGTTACTTTCTTCAGGGCCAAGGGGAATCAAATCAGACCCTTGCCAATCTGTTTGCTCAACTCATTGAAACTCGATCCCCGTTCACTTGCGATCGCACGAATTCTCTCCATCCTACCGACGTTACCTGGATATACAGCGTATTCCAGGTTTATGAAGGACACCCACCTATCGATCTATCCCCGCCGTAGGGACACGGGGCCCGGTCGTTGTCCCTACTTCATAAACCTGGAATACGCTGTAAGCTAGATAGCAGCATATCTGCCTGCCGCGAAGATTTGTTGCGCTGTTAATTGCAAGTCGGGAAAGATTGAGGAAATAAGCAGATCTTCATTTTGAAACAACTGTTTTTGATACTCGTCTTCTCGCAGCGTACAAACAGTAACTGTCGGTTGTTTGGGTTTGCCAATATATTCTCTGCCACCAATGCCCAAATAGTCAACAATCCAATACTCAGGCACTCCTAGTATGGCGTAATCTTCAACTTTGCGGGCGTAATCGTTCTGCCAGTTGGTACTAACAACTTCAGCAATCAGTTTAATAGAAGAACCTGATGTAATTACAGGTTCTTGTTGCCACAAAGGTTCATTAATTAGTCGAGTTTGGTCTAATACAAGCACATCGGGGCGAAAGGCTGTTGCTGTTCCTAATAGTTTGATGAGACAGCGAGGAGGGATAAGGTAGGGTAAATCCAGGTGGTCAATTTCTACATTTAGTTTTCGTCCCAAAAACCCGGAGACTTGTTCGTGGGGCCCTGTTGGTTCCATTTCGGTTAATTCACCATCAATCAGTTCGTAGCAATCGCTGTCGCCGTAGTTAGTAATAAATTCATCAACACTTATAAGTTTTGGAGGTGATTGAACCATTGTGTTTGTTCCTCATCCGACGGCAATGTACGTCTTTATTCAAAGCCTCCCCATACCTGAAAGATTGGCTGTGGGTTGTTTGCGACTTTGTTCCTCGGCGTCAGTCAAAGTAATCTTGCGCCTGCCAATCTGTTCGATCAACTCGCTCAAACTCAATCCGCGCTCTCTAGCAATAGCGCGAAAACCTTCCCACCCCGCAGATGTTACCTGAATGTTCCTTTGCTTTTTTGGCTCCTCATATCGAGGTTCGCCTCCGCCTAACTTTAAATTAGCTAGAGAGTTGGGGTGGAGCTGCGTTCCTTTGCTTGGGGGCATTTTGCAACATTATCCTTTCGACTTTTTTCTTTATTATCCCACATTACGAGCAGATTTCCGTGGTACTATAGGTAATATGGAATCAACCTATACGAGTCAACTTCTTCAATCTGGTGTCTGGCTTTGGGGCTGGCAAGTCAGGGGTTGACTTATCTCAGGAGGCACTAGGAAATGCACCCAACTCAGGAGACACCGGGCAGCGAGCAACGTCAACCTTTAGTAGTTTTGCTCGGCTCAACCCGAAAGCATCACCACACTGTTGCAGACTCCCTGCGGATTGACCCAGATTTCCAAACGCTCATCCCTCCTTTGAGTGCGAGCGAGTTTGCTACCTTAGAAGCCAGCATTCAAGAGAAAGGGTGTCGGGATCCTTTGGTGGTTTGGGCGGAGGAAAAAATTCTCATCGACGGTCACAACCGCTATGCTATTTGTACGGCGCACGGCATCCCCTACCAAACTGTAGAGATGTCTTTCGATAGCCCTAACACCGTCAAAGTTTGGATGCTCCTCAATCAACTCGGCCGCCGCAATCTCACGTCTGAGTCAGTCAGCTATTTGCGCGGCACTTGGTACGAGCTCACCAAACAGTCCCGCGGCGGAGACAGAAAATCAAGTGGTCATTTTGACCACTTGAAAACAGAGACAAAGTTGGGGGCACAGTTCAAGGCATCCCCAAAAACAATTCGCAGAGACGCTCAGTTTGCTAAAGCAGTAGACACCCTGAGTTCTATTGGAGGAGAGGATATGAAGTGGAAAATACTGAATCGCTCTGCGGGGATGACCAAGAAGCAGGTCATCGCTTTGGCGATTGATGCTCGCAGCCGTCCGGCTAAGGTTGCCAAAACTTTACAGGGGCGCGACCAAAAAGTAAAGCCTGAAGGTGAACCTACCATCGCTCATCACCTGACGCTCAAAATTGGTTCCTTAGTAGAAGTGTATGCGCCCGATCGCGAAGATGTTAACGGCAGGTTAGGCCGCATTCAGTCAGTGGGCGAGAAAACCGCCACTGTGTGGATGCGACACATCCCCACCGTTACTATGCAGTCATACACCTTCAAGCACTCGGCTCTCACTGCTGTACCGCTAGACAATCAACCCGGACTTCAAGAAATTTGCGATCGCACTGACCGACTTCACAAATTAGGAAATCTCGATCCGTTTGAAGTCGAAATTCTGAACTTGTTAGAAAGAACAACGGCTCTTACTCCCACCGAATTGCAGTATTTAGAACTGATTGAGAACAGACACAAGCTTGATTGAGTGCCTCACAACTATTCTTCCTTTTGAGAACAGCAATAGCTTCGGAAAAATTCGTTGATTTAGTTGACAATTCAAACACAGATTCAATCAATTTTTGTTGAGCTGCTAATTGTCGCAGTGAATAACAAGCGATCGCTCGCACTCGCTCGGGAGACTTGCTAGCATTTTTAGCAGCAAACGGCCCCCAGAAAGCACTCAGCACAATCTTAATCTGTTCCGATATTGGGTATGTTTGACTCAAACAGTAATTCCAAACCATCTTATCGAATGGGTCGTCTAGTGCAACTAAAACGCCCGATATTTGCGACTGCACTTGCTTCTGATTTTTGTCAGGTAACGGCTGATTGTTCAAATTGGCTATCATAGATTTCTTTTGTTAAGCTAGCTTATTTACATCCCATTCTCGATTTTAGTATTTGTCATCAAGGAACAAACTTTCGTTCTTGAGGGGAGCGAATCCACAAAGTACAAAATCCTTTTTGTGCAGGTTTACCCTCTACTGTCAGTGTCACCCCCAATCGATTGATCTCAGTTTCACACAATTTTTTGCCACCTTTCTCGCTCAACAAAGCTTGATTCCAGTTCATAAATTGGCGAGCATATTTCCCTTCATTGCTTGTTGCCCACTGAATTGTATCGGCGTTCTTGCGGGCAAACTGACCCTCTTTGCTCAGCCCCCATTCGAGCGCTACGGCTTGTTCTAAAGTGAGCTGGCGCGGCCCTTTTGGGTCGAGTTCAGGCGCTGGAATAAACCGGGGTAGCGCTAACCCGATAAAAGCGCCGATCGCCATCGCCCCTAACACTACCCCGCTCCCAAAAATTACCGACCAAATATCGTGAGCAACTTTCTCTAAAGCTGCTTGTCGCACTAGAGTGTAAACTGAGTTGGAAATGTGGCGATGTTGCACCTTAACAGCCGCTTTTCCCTGCCGTTCTAAAAACTCCCTGCTTTCTTTTTCCCAATTCTCAGTAAGCTGGCGAACTTGTTCCAATTCTTGAGAGATGACAGCTTGAGAATCTTTCAAATCACCTTGCCATTTAGATTGCCAATTCTTGAAAAACTGGTCAATCTCTTGCGGTTTTTTTTCTAACAGCAGTTCGAGTTGACCTGTAGCCAGCAATACGATAAAAAGTGGGTCATTTTTATTGAGACCGTATCGGTAAGCTGTCTGAATGACGTGAGAGCGAAATTTGGAGTCTTTGCTCTTAAGTACCTGGCTGATTAGTGACTCAGTATTTCTCTCGTACATGGGAGGGGCAGATAAAGGATCTCTGTTCAGAGCTTCTCTTTCCCTCGAATCATCGTCTATGAGTTCCCAAAACTCCTCTTCATTTAGCTTACTCCCATCTGATTTCAACTTTTCTTCTACTGCATCTTCTGGGAATGTATCTGGAGAATCGGGCAAACTTTGCGAATTTTCAGCGGATTGTATGGAATTATTTTTGGTATTATTAAGTCTGCCCTGTTCCCTTGGCGTTTCCAATATCTCGCCAAACTCTTCAGAGTCAACGGAGGAAAGTTCTTCTAAAAGTCGATCGGACATTTAACCTCCTACCTAATCAAAATCCTAATCTTTATGCGGTTTTGCATCGCGCCTTCTAGAGTCTAATAGGCTTGGGATAAGAACAATCTGACTTCCTTTCACAAGTCTCTATATCCCAAAAATTAGTGAAATAAAATTCGTCTGAAAGCACTAACCTAAGCGTATTGTTTTATAGTCTGAATTCACATTTTTTCCCTCCCATAACGAGTGCATTACACATCGACTGTAAAATTTACATTCCTGGACGTAAAATCGGTTTAGACACTACCTGTAGTAAGATGCGTTTCGGCACACCCAGCCCGTTCAGGAGTGGTGAAGAAGTTTTTGAAACCCTGGAAATCTCGTAGGGGGCGATCGCTCAATCTTCTTCTTTTCAGAATTTAAACGCAATAAACAACGTTTATTGCTAATATCCAACGCCTGGGATAACACAACTGCGTTGATTGCACTCAGCCAGCGGGCTGGTTTCGGCACACCCTATTAGTAGAGTCTGTGCGTAAGCCTTAATTTAGATTATTAAAAGCTTACGATACCTTTTTTACAAATTACAGCCTCTTGAGACTTTACAACCTGTTGCTTATTTTGTTACTCATTTCGTTGCTCATTTTCTGTCTGCATTTCCTCATTTTTTTTTCGTTCATAGGGAGCGATTATTTCTTTTTTATTGCGATTGGGTGCATTGTTAAACAAACCTACATCTTCTATCAGACGGAAACAGTCTTCCAGAAAAGTATGCAATCGCTGCTGACTAATCAAGAAAAATTCAGAGTGTTTCATTGCTTGAGAAAATGACAATCGCTTCGTATCAATAAACTTGCGCTCTCTCGCACTCAGAGCCGGCAAATCTACGACAGGAATTCGGTAATTATTAATGAGCTTGTTCATTTCCTTATGGTTTTGTACGTGCGACCAATCTTTGCAAACTCCAAAATTGCGGACAAAAATGTGATTGAGCTGACCTTCAAAGTAGTTGAAAGAGTCAATAAACATTTCAATGCTGTCCGTCGTGCCACCGCAAATAAACCACTTGCATACATCAACTCCTGACTGCTCTTTAAAATCTGGAGAAGTTAAATTAGCTTCGTCAATCCATTTGTTGATAATGCCGTAAACCCGAGCTGGTAAATTGACAATCACAGGAGTTTCTACTGCTGTTTCAAAAATAATATCGATATCGAAAAACTTCTCTTCATCTTCAACTAAAGCTACGATTTTTGCATTGTGTTCAGGATAGCGCTGCTGCACGTCAGGATTTTGAAAATCGCCATCAATTAACGTGTACAGCAGTTCATACTTCTGATTGAATTCAACCAGAATCCGAGTTAGCATCGACTTGCCAACGCCACCTTTCTCGCCGTCAACCAAGTGAATCATGTTAGTCATTTCATTCCTCCTTGCTGGATGTCGATGTCTATTCAAGACTTAATAATTTTTAACTAAAGCTAGGCCCGACCATTGCCGGATCGAAACCAGCTAAGTTAAATGCGCTGTTTTCAAACTCAACTTCTCCCGCAAATTGCTCTGGTTCTTTTTCTTCGGGCAAACTTGCTGGATTTGAACTCTCAGGGGCAGTTAATTCCGTAGCACTAGATGCACCTGGATTCGATAAGTGAGGGAAAGTAGCTAAAGGAATTAAACCCGAAGAAATACCAGGGGCAATTGCTCCTAAATCGGTACAGTTAAATCCCGCATCTCGGCAAACTTCATCTATCTGCCTGAGCAAAAAATTAATGCTTTCTCGCCTCAAATACTCTAACTCTGTACTAGAATGACTACCGCTATTGCGTAAAGCTGCTAACAGCCACCGCGCTTTGATTAGAGGTAAAATCGTTTCCTGGAAACTAAAAAAAGGATGATTTTGCAGGTAAGATAGCAAGATAGCATCTTCGGAATCTGGCAAAACTTGACAGCGCCAGCAAAATTCCTTGTAACGTTTTCTAGGCATAATTCCTCACCTTCTTTCCAGCACCTCGGTAGGGCCCTCCCAATAAGAGAGCTGCATCTAAGTTTGCTTCTGATTCCTCTAATGAAGGTTCTGTATTCGACGACGACTCATCACTCAATTTATTAGAATCATCTAAGCAGCTATCTTTGATACTTGAATCAGTCTTTTGTTGAGCGCAAACTTCACTGTTTTGTTCAGTAATATTTTCAGTGTTTTGTTCAGTAGGTTCCTCAAATTTTTGTTCAGCGGGTTCTTCAAATTTTTGTTCAGTAATATCTTCAGTCTTTTGTGCAGTAGATTCCTCAAATTTTTGTTCAGTAGATTCCTCGGATTTAGCGTGAGTAAATTGCTCAACTTTTAATTTAGTAGGTTGCTCGGATTTTGGGTGAGTAGGTTGTTCAGATTTTGGGTGAGTAGGTTGTTCAGATTTTGGCTTGGTAGATTGTTCAGCACATTCTTTTACACTCTGTAGATCGGTTGGAGGGAGTGGAGCATCTCCTGAAGTGGAAGTTGTATCTTCTGCCCTCTGAGAAGTTGCCGCAACAGACCTTTGCCTCAGTACCTCAAACTGAGATTTGAAGTAAGAAAATAGTCCGTAAACATCAGCTATGCGGCAACCTAAACCATCAGGATCGAGCGTTTTTGGCACTGTTATACCTGCGTGCCAAGATAGCGAATAATGAGAAAACTGATTTCGCAGTTCTGGCTTCATATATTCAGAAGTACCCCCGCAAAATACAATTTCATCTAAATCGGGCGGCAGCACTTCATTAATCCAATGAGATAGCATTCGAGCGTAGTCGAAGCGAGACAGCTTGACTGCTTCAATCAATTGGTCAACTTCTCGATCTTTAGCTGTTTCCTCTCGATTCCGAGCAATTCGGTAAAAGTAAGGGCGGTTGTAGCTTACGCCCGCTTGAGCGATTGATAAAGCCAAACGGGAAGCATCGTAGTTAGAGGTTCGCTCTTGAACTAGATCCACCAACCTTACCATTCCTAAGTCTGAAGTTTTGCCCTTACCGACAGCACCGCGTGCCGAAACTATTACCGAAGCATTGCGAAATCCTAGCATAACAAAGGCAGTTACCCGCTGCTTGAAGGCTGAACCTAAATTACTGTTGTGGATCAAAGCAATGCCGCCACCTTCTTGCAAAGCTTGGGTTTTGTCCAGGGTGATAGAGAGCTTGCCGGTGGGTGTTTCAAATGAAGCAGAGTATTGACTTAATAGCTCAAAAAATTGCTTGGAGTCATTAAATTCGCCTGGGGGCAAGAAAACGGAGATCGCAGCGCTAAATTGATTGCCTAAATCTAACTTCCGCGACACTACCCACAAAGCTGCTAGAGCTTTGTACAAAGCGCTACTGTACTTCAGTCCCGCTAAACCGATGTGAGCATTGAATTGCGATGCTGCCAAGTAGCCAACGGCTCGGCATTCATTACCAATTGCCACCCAAGCAATATTTTCGGGAGATGCTGATGCGAGGTTGGGTTGTGTGAAACAATTGGCTATGTCTTGGCTCACTGGCCCTACCTGCGATTCCATTACAAAGGAGTTTGCTTTACTGCCTGCTTGCGAGCTTTGGCAGAAAACTCTAGTAGATAAGCCGCCAAAATCTATAGCCAGAATTGCATCTGGTATTGAGGATTTTTTCTTCATAAACGCTGGCTTTTATTACGTTATAAAATGATAGTATTGGCTTCAGTTTAAGTCTGACCTCACCAAATCCGGTGGTTTTGGATAATTAAAATAACCCCCTCCAAATGGCGGGGACAGACTGCCTTTCAAGGAAAACATCTCGGTTTGTGTCGGTTGCCTTGCGCTTCCTACAAATAGCAACTATGTCAAGGTTGCGCTAATATGAAAGGCCAAAGATTGATTTTGATAACTATCCTGTATTCGTTTAAGTCAAGCTGAGCGGGGAGTTCTGGAGCTTCAAAGAAATAAATTGGGTACGGTAATCTTCGGGCAGCTTGATTTGATGTTTCCGCTCGAAACTTTGCAACTCGGCTTCCGCAAGCGTTTGCCTCAGTTTGTATTGGTGAGAATCTGCGCGTGTTCCGTGCAGATTTTTATCTTCTTGCTGCAAGGGTTGAAGCAGTTCTGCTAATTCTTTAATATTCTTTGATATTTTCAATTGCCGATTCCAGAGAGCAATCCATCATATCCCAGTCAATGCCATCATCGGGGAACAGCGATAATTGCCCGGGTGATACGTTGGATTGCCCGCGGTTGTGATAGGAAAGATGGCAGGCAGTACAAAGCGCGACTAAGTTTTCGAGGCGGTTGTCCTCCGGTATTCTGTTGCGGTGGTGCACGGTTAAAGTTAAAGCACACCGTTCAGATTTGGTTAAGCCGCTTTGTTTGCCGGGTCGGAGGCATTGTTGATTGCATTTAGTACAGCGCCAAAGAGCGCTTTCTTTCACGGAGAGCGCAATCTCTTGCCAGTTGTTGGGATACCTCTTTGGTTTAGGCATAGCGGTAAAAGCTCATCTTTTCAAAATATGTCGATCGCTCTGTTAAGTAAATTCAATTCAAAATTATCAGCAACCAATCAACTTCAACGCTGTCTTGAGTCTCCCACAGTAATTCTGGCAATAAGCGAAAATCTTCAACTGTGGGCTTATACTCGCAAGCTACTTCCCATGCTTGGGTTAAAGTAGCCCATTGTTCGGGAGTCTCAGGTTTTTGGCGCACCAGGGTGAGGAAATTGCTTGTCGTGCGGGCGGATGCTGCATTCACTTCAAACCTGACCAGTTGTAGTTCAAATAATGGATCGCTGCTGTTGGCTAGGATGTCGGCGTAGTCTGTGTCTAGCAAATCGATTGGTTCGAGCGGCGTGTGAGCCATTTAATCAATTAGTGACAACTGTTGATTATCAATCATTTTCAACTCTTCTTTGATGGTTCCACAGCAATTCTACAATTTGTTGAAAATCTTCAAGTTCGGGTTCGCACCCGTAACCTGCTTCCCAAGCCTTGGTTAGAGCAGCCCACTGTTCGGGAGTATGGAGTTTTTGCCGCACCAGGGCGAGGAAATTGCTTGTCCTGCGGGCGGATGCCGGGTCAATCCCCAGCCTGAGCAGTTGCAGTTCTAACGCGGGATAGCTGCTGCTGGCAAGGATGTTCGCGTACTCGGTGTCCAGTAAATTTAGTTTTTCGAGGGGTGGGTCGGTCATTTGTCAGGCTTTAATATCGGGGATGGTTTCTCTATTCCATCACAACATCCACTCGATCGCGATCGCTAAGCTACTCTGCATCTTGCCAGCCTTCTAAACCTGCTATAAAGATATTGATCAAGGGATGATCTACCAGCTCTTTTAAGGCTTCAGTACCGCCTGCTTTTAGAGATCCAATTACCCGTGCTTTGAAGGTTGGATTGCTCTCAATTTGCTTGAGGGCTTCTTTTACAACTGCCTCCCTTTCTAGAGGCGTAGTCGTGGGATAATTCTGCTCCAGTTGCTGTAGAAGTTGCTGAATCTCTGCTGCGGCTTCTGCCAGGTTTTGCTTTGGCTCGGGCGTGTAATTGGTTATGTTGCCACCTATCTGATGAGCGTGAACCGTCTCAGCATCTACAATACCTCCAGCAATCTGAGGATTGTGTAAGTTCCAATTAGAGTGTTTTTTTGATCCTTGTGACATAGTATCTCCATTGTTATGATATGTTTCGGCGTAAAGGCTAGGACTTTTTAGCGCTGTTATTATCATAGATTCTAAACTTTGAATCCGGGAATCTTTTTCTTTTAAAATTATTTTAATTTCCTCTGGTAAAGCTTTGATATTATTGTAGGTCACCAAGTAGTCGGCACTAAGTTTGGAATGGTCTGCGTCTGGAGCTGTTTTGGCCTCCAGTAAAAGCTTATCGGTACCCCGTTCATTCATTTTTACACTTTCTAACTCAGCACCAGGATGTTTTTCTGCTAACTGCTCAAACGAAATGGCAATAGCACGAGGGTCAACGTCATTTTTAGGAATTTCAATTTGCAGTTTTTCGGCTCTTGGCTCTGTTATACTTTCAGGACAGGACACCACAATGGCATCAACAACACCTGGAAGTTGTTTAAGTTCTTTTGTGAGCTTATTATGTATATCTAGTCGGCTAAACCCATCCCAAAGAAAAACCACTATACTGCTATAAGCTGAACCTTCACCAAGATACAAGTATGAGTCAGCAGAAATCTGCTGAATAACGCTTTGATGATTGTTGCTGGAGTCCATAACTTTTACGCAAATGATTAGTCTCAAGCACGGTATTTCTAAAACTGTTCGCAAATGTCCTTGTCCGCCGACATAGGAAGTGTTATCTATTTCCCTACAATCAGGAAAGATGGAAGCTAGCAAAAAATAGAGTAAGTTTTGAACCTGCTCCTCATTATTGACATACCCTTTTCGAGCTTGGTTTTCTCCAGGATGTAGTTTCTCTTTCCCTATCGACTTTTGCAGCGCCCCAGGTACACGATTTAAAATTATGCAAACATCTTCTATCGACGGTTGGCTGAGATTAACTGCTAGAGAAGTACGTTGGATTGAATCAAAAGCTACGAGCCGAAGTGCTGCACAAGCCGGATGAATAGCAGCACCAGCTTCAAGCTTCATCAGCGATAGAGTTTCCATCTGCTCTTGATTATTGGAACCTGGGTCAGGGGGGAGCAATCCTTTAACACGCAGGGCAAGGCGTACATCTGAAACTGTGTTTGCATTTGGAAGGGATAAGGTAGGGATTGAACTTACTACTTGTTGAGTAGCAATGAGCAGGCATTTTTGCCAGTCACTTAACCGATTTTGGAAGCTTTGACTGATAAACCTCTCCATCCAGCAAACAACTTTGTTTTGGATTGAATCTTCACCAATCAACTGAGCCCCAAGAGCGATTCCCAAAAGAGCAACGATGTCAGTACAAAAGTCCATCGGCCCACCGTCGATGAATGGCTCACGTCCGGCGACCCACGTTAATCCTTTCTTGAGTACCTCCCATTGGAAGGGCTGAAGTATGCCAGTTGAGGCGGCAAATCCGAGAATAGCAACATCCCGATAGCTCCGCTGTGCTCCTGTGCGTTCTCCAGCAGCATGGGCTGCTTTTTGAAGCTGTAGACCAATGTCCAGATATGGAAGAAGCCACGCTGCAAATGCTTCATCAACGTTCCCTCGTCCAACTAAGTTTTTCAGCTCTCGCAAAAGAGCTTTTCTTGCGTCGGTAAACAGAAGTTCGTCTGGAGCAGTCATAGAAACCATCTCGTTTCACCGATTCGTCCTAACATTGCATTGGGATTCCAACGTGAGACCGTACCTAGTTGTCCTAGCATCTTGGCGATTAACTCTGAGTACATGATAGTAACTGGCATTGGTGATGGGAAAAAGCTTCGCCATGAATGGCACGAAAACGTAAACACTTGTCGGGTGAGGTATGTTGTGTCTTGGAATGAAGACTGACGATGAAGGCGAAGTAGAACTGGAGAAGGAATTCCATCCTCTACCCTTTTCAGCTCTTTCGCTCCAGTTAGTGAAAGCAAAACTTCAGATCTGGAAAGTCGCAAAAATCCGCCCCGTACAGGAGCAAAGACACCCTTAATAGAGTTAGTAGAGTAATCTTGTATCCCCTTCTGTAATGCGTCAAATAGGATGTAAGGATGTTCTTTAATGATGTGAATAAAAGCATACTCTACATCATAATCACCTAATTCCCCCATAAGTTTTTTTACTGCTTCCGCTTCAGAATTTTTGAGGGGCTTAAACGCATGGAATATTAGCCGTATATGCTCCCCTGCCTGCCAGTTCATCGAACGCTTGATTTTACCGATTGTGTCGCGCAACGACTGGAGCAGAGCATCCTGATAATCTGTAAAGGGAACTGCTTGTGAAAGGTTTGAGAGTCTATAGTTGCCATCTCCCGAAAAGACTGTAGTAATACCGACAACCTGCTCTCGATGCCCCAAACGCCCTTCACTGACATAAGCACTACCGAGACCAAAAACTAATTCATGAGCAATGGTAGGATTAGCTTTAATCAACCACGGAATTCCGCCCAGCTTGGCGTAAGTAGCAAGTCCCATAGTGTTGAGAACATAGCAAAGATTTCGATCTGGAACATCAACAGTCTCGATCTGAAACTCCTGAACAGGAATCTGTTCCGCAAGAAAAGCAGCTTTGGTGGTCAAATAAGGATTGTTATCTCCGTATAGTTGATGAAATGCCTCATCGATCTGAACCAACGCCAAATCCCACTTAAAGTTTTTCCTTGTTTGGTGGGCGAGAGCTTGCCTAACCGCTCGATTATACGCTTCTGCTGTGTTGTCCTCAGTAAGGAAAAACTCAGGTTCAGCCCCATCAAGGGCGTACTTGTGGATAAACCCTTTGGCAAAAGGTTGTCTCTTCAGTTTTGGTACGGTAACACCGTTAAAAAACTTGTAAAGGAATTGCTCGACACGCCCCTTGCGCGTCTGTTGACAGATAACGCATATGCGGGGAGTTGAAGGGGTAAAGGTCTGTGCCGTGTAGGGGCCATAATCATTTAGCCCGCCATCGTTCCATGCAGAAGTTTTCTCGCCCGTTGGATCTAAAACGTAAATGGCTGAACGTGCGATGTGGACGGCCGGAAAATTTTGCGGATTTGCTTCTGTGAGGAAAGGCTCAAGGGTAAACGTTGCACCTGGGACAAATTCAATCGGGTGGTTAGCGAAGTATTGAATAATAGTTTGCAACTTTTCTAGTCGAGCTGGGCCGCTTCTAAATGTCGCAATCTCATTGTCAAGTGCTTGCTTTATATGAGGTGTTTTCTTGCCAAATAAATGCACAAGACAAAGGTTAAAAGCTTCGTGTCGCGGCTCAAGAAATACTTCGCTCGCGGCAACAGTGCAAGTCCCCGAACGGGAGTCTGTAAGGGTTAACTGTCCATTCTCAATCGACTGTACGCGCCCCAAGAGCTTTAAGCGCGGAGCCATACGGCTATCCCTTGATAGAATCAACTGACTCACATAGAGTCCAGTAAGGGAAAAGCCTTCTCTTACCAAGGCGTCACAAGGTTGTTCGATCCATTTGGTGGTTCTGGCGTTCAGAGCCAGCCCTAAAGACAGTGACTGATTATCGAAGTTCACCGTCCGAATGGCTGCCGTGTATAGTGGTTTTACCGATAGCCAGGTTGGGAGTTGGGTGTCAGGAGGGAGAACTTTTGCTAGAAAATTATCTTGCGCCTGGTCAGAAATAAACTCTATGGGATCGTACCCAAGAATTCTTCGCCCTAGTCTGTGCAAATAGTTAAGTAGTGCGGCACGAATCAAAGCTGCACACAGATAAAGGTTCTTGGAGAGTGGAATAGTTATGGATTCTTCACCCAGAACTTCACCAGATGAAACAATTGAAACACAAAGAATCTGATTCTTGTTATCTCTATGGAAAACGTGAGTATTGCCATGTTTTTCACGGAGAGCGTCTAGCTGCTCTTTGCTCTGATACTGATAAATACCGACACAAATCTCCACATCTTCAAATTTGATTGGAGAAAAGTTAAGGGTAAGCTGCCTGTTCGCATTGGCAGTTCTGGGGACGTTGCTAAAGTTAGAGTTTGTCATAATCAATACCTAGAGGCTGTCCCGATATCCGTAGACGGCTAATTTAGAGGTGACCTTAAAAAACTGTTGCGCCCAATGGCGTATAAATGTCAGAGCTTCGTTCAGAGCCGTAACTAATTTTTTAGCTATTAAATCATCAAAAGATGTCTTCTTAGAATTTTACGAAAAATTCCAGCCTAATGACTGCACCAACCCCGAAGATAGAGATAAGTACATAACACAAAATGTTCGTATCGGTTTGTCATCCCCTCAGCAACCATCATGCACTGTCTTGATTGTCCCACAGCAACTCTGACAGCAATTCAAAATGCGAGCACGTTAGGTTCGTAGCCGCAAGCTTCTTCCCATGCTGCCGTTAGAGCTTCCAATTCTTCTAGAGTTTCAGGTTTATGCTGCACCAGCGCGATGAATTTAGTTTTAGTGCGCGCTTCTGTTAGGTCAACCCCTAATTTAACCAGTTGCAGTTCAAAAGCTGACTTGTTACTGTTGGCAAGAATGTCAGCGTAATCGGTGTCCAGCAAATCGAGCGATCCGAGTAGCGAGTCAGTCATTTGTCAGGGTTCAATATTGGGAGACGGTTCCTCTATTCCATTACAACATCGATGAGAGCGATCGCCAGCCTTGCGACTGCAACCGAGCGAGTGTTTTCCCGTGGCTGATAATTATCGGGTAGTGCCCTGAAGGAAAGGATCAATAGAATAAAACCAAATTCAAATAAAAGTAGGCATCTGGAGTTGTAAATTATCATTATAATGATGTACAAAACGCCAAATCGCAGCAATATGATTTTCTAATTTTTTAGAGAAGGCTAAGCTCTTTCTTACCAACCGAGATACTCGTTGTCGAATAGTACAATTGAAGCGCTCGATATAGCTAGTACAACCACTATCTTTGTCTACACTGCGATGACGAATGCTTGGCAATACAGAATCATAAGCACTCCAATGGTCGGTATAAATTACTGCACATTGACGGTAAACTGGTGGCATTGAATTCCATAAAGCAAGAGCCGATACCGTGCTACGATCTCCAATATGTACACCAACAATTTCCCTAGTCTGGGCATCCAATGCAAGCCAGACCCACTGCTGATTTCCTTTGCTATCAACGAATGACCATAACTCATCCATCTGAACACTCAAGCGCTTTTTTTGCTTGGCAGTCACCTCCACTTGCTTCTTAACAGCAGCAGCTTGGCTATTAACGTATCGCTGCACTGTATCTTCTGACACTTGCAGTACCCGAGCAATCCCTGCCTGAGAAATACGTTCAAGTAGCATCCGTGACATTAACTCCTGTTGTTCTTTGGTAATAGGTTTCCATGCCGGATTTAAAACAAATTGACGACCACATTCTCGACATTTATAGTTTTGTTTATGATGCCGAGTTTTACCGTTCCGACTAACTTCTTCGCTCACCACAATTAGGGCAACAATGAATTTCTAATGTCATATCACGCTATGGCAAACACTTCTCTCTAATCATAGCTTACTCTGATCCTTTCCTTCAGGGCACTACCAATTATCGTTGTCAACCATCACCTCACACCGAATCATCCATCCACCCGCACTCCGGGCAATCCCAATGAACAGGCGGCGTTTCATACTGGGGATAAGTCATTTCACATTCGGGACACCGGCCGGTAAACAGTGAATGCGTGTCCAGCAGCTCTAACTTTTGCAAGGCGTGTCCACCGCTGCCGGGTGTTGCAGGATAAGTTCGCCGTTGTAGTAGCTTGCCCCTTCGGGTTCCCACAGTTCCTCCGGTTCGGCGTCGGGGTTTTCTAGAACGTCGGGGCAAGTGTCCGCGTTGGGGCCCGCCCGATGCACGGCACAGATGAGGTGTGGGTTGCGGGCGTAGAGGACATAGCGATCGCACTCGGGAAGTTTGGGCATGGCGGGCGTGTTGGGGTTTTGGTCTGGGTTTAGTTTCTGGCAAATGGGGGTGTTGGTGGCGATCGCGATTGGCGCTTCAATCAAGATACCGCTGTTCCGCACCAAGGATGCGTTGCAAAAACTGGACTAATTCGGCAAAGCAATCGGGGTTATTTTCAAGCAACAATTCCGCAAGCATGATTGAATGTTTGGTTTTCCTAAACTTGAGGCGAACAAATGATAACTTGGCAGTATAGCCTTTCTCAGGTAGATGACATACAGTATAATTGATGCTGTTATTGCCCTTCATTTATATGAAAAAGACTATAGGTTCTGTGAATATCTTAAAAGTTTGGAAACAAATTGCGCTCTTTGCGAGCTTAACGCTGTTATCTCTGTTGGGTGTCAAAACCACCTCTGCAACGCCCTCTCAAACAACTTTACAGGCTCAAAATTGCCCCTACGGAGGCAAGCCTCGACCCTTTGCTCAAGTCGTTACCAAAACAGATCCCCTGACTATCCGTTCTTCCCCCGACGGTTCGGTTATCGGGCTAGTTCCTAAAGGTTGGCAAGTCGTTACGGGCGATCGAGATGCAACGGGACAGTGGGTAAAGATTGGCGGTGAATATAGTCCTAGCCCTCAAAATCTGAGTGGAGGGCAGTTTGCAAATGCGCCTGATTTCCGAGTGGGCTGGGTAAATAGAGCTTATCTCAAACCTTTGGGCAATTTTTGCGAAAAACCCCTGAAAATACAGCGGGGCGAATTAAAAGGACTGTCGCAAGAACGGCAAGTTTTGATTCATGAAGATTGGCTGCAAATAGCCGATAGAATCGCCAGCAAAGACTCTCAAAAATAACGCTAAATTTTGATATTTGACCTAAAAACCAGTTTTTATACGAAAAATAGGTCGTTTAAAAAACTGGTTACTTTGGGATTTATACCGAAATAATAATCCTGGTTTGCTTGGCGACAGCTTATGACAAAATTGAGCGCTCAAACGGCAATCAAATTAAAAAGAGTTTTACAAGTTGCGGCAACAGTCCCAGGAAATTACCACCGCTTTTTGCAAGCCGGACTAATTGATTTCCAGTCGGATTTCCCACAACTTGTCCCCCATTGGCAAACAGCTTTTGCTAACTTGCAGCCCGTTGACAAACAAACAGTCCGGCAAAATCCCGGGTTATTTCTGGCGAATGTTGAGGATGTAGTTTACCGAGGAATAACTAGCGGAACTTCCGGTCAATCTTTTACATACTTTGCCGGAAATGAGTGGAATGAAGCGCGTTTGTTGGCAAGAAAACGTGCTTTATCTTGGTGGGGAATTGACGAACAAGTCCCTATTATTAATCTTGCTAGCCGTTTGCAGCCGCTGCGAGTCAACGATATTTCATTGATTGGAAATATCGCGCCGGATTTCCTGCAAAATTTGGCAAAACTGTTGCATAACAAATCGGCTGTCATTCGAGGTTATCCCAGTCGTTTGTGCGAAGTGGCTGCTGCTCTTTTCGGAGATTCAATACCTGCGGTTTTAGGGGTGATTTGTACCGGGGAGGTTTTATTTGAATTCCAAGAACAATTACTGCGAGCGGTGTTTCAAGCTCCAATTATTAACGAGTACGGTTGTCAAGAAACAGGAATTTCGGGTTTGAGTTGCCCTGAATGCGGGCGGCTGCATTTAGATATCGATCGATGTTTGTATGAAATTATTGACGGTGAATTAGTCACTACAGATTTATACAATCGTACCATGCCTTTGGTTCGCTATCAGTGCGGCGATCGCCTGAAATTAAATCCTGATGTTTGTCCTTGCGGGCGTTCGGGATTAACAGCAAAAATTCTCGGTCGCAGTCAAGAACAAATCGACACGCAGCAAGGCTTAAAATATCCTGGGGAAATCTATTTGCCCAAGTTTGACGGGATTCTTAACTATCAAATAGTCAGGCAAGATCGAGAACAAGTAGATATTTGGTTGCAAGTCGAACAGCACCAAGTTCTCGAACTGCAACCTTTACAACTTTGGTTAGAAAATTTGTGGGGAGAAGTTCGAGGGAGAGTAATTGTAGATTCATCGGATTTGAGTAAACTGGAAAATCCACAAAACTGTAGCGCTTTAGAATGGATCGAATGGGTGACTAAAAAATCTTGGCACGAGTGGTTGGAGTCGGATTTATTACCTCTAGGAGAAGCCCGAGAAATTGCCTTATTGTTAAAAAGTTTAATTGAGCCGAAAATGATGGTAAGTTCGGGGATATCCCCGGTGGCTGCAGCATCTATCGAACAGCTTTTGCTGCGTTCAACTTATCGGGAACTGCCAGTAGAATTGATGGCGGTACGGGTATTGCTGTTTGCGTGTAGCTTTTTAACCGATAGCCAAAAAAGGCAGCAGATATACCGCCACGCCCAGAAGCGTTTAGCCGAGATGAATTGCCGGGAATATCCGGCGATGGTAGATTTACTAATTCCCAGTTTAGGATTTGAGAATAACACCGCTGCATCTATCTGGGAAAATACTAATTTACCCGAGACTGGTAGGCTTGATGTATTTAACATTCAGCACTTGTTAGCAGCATTCAATTTAGCAGCAAGTAAAGCCAAAAAAGCAAATCCACATCTAGCGATAGCCTGGAAACCAATTTTAGCTGTTTTAATCGGAGATTTGAATTTTTGGGCTGACAGATTCCAAATCCCAATTTTAGGATATTGGTGCGAGTTAGCGAGTGGAAAAGCCATCGCACTCAGCAGCAAATACCGCAGCCCAACAGGCGACCGTTTTTTAGACGCTTGGTTAACTTGGCGGCAAGCAATTACGGGCTCAGGCGATCGCGAATCAGCTACAATCGCCTTATCTCAGTTACAAGCAACAGCAACTTTACTGACAGAGGTAGCGCGAGTAGAACTGGAACAAGGATATGCTAAACTGCTGTGGGAAACAGACATTAATCCTATAGAATGGTTAGATAAAATTGCCAATAACGCTGGACTAATTAACCGCAACTTATCAGAGCGAGAACTCGACCCAATACCTTGGATACCGCTGTTGTTAAAATTAGCCAAACTTTTGTTAGCGCGGGGAGAAGGGGAATTAGCCTATCAGTGTTTAATTGCGTCGGCACCGCCGGATATGCGGGCTTCGGGATTTGAAAGATTAGCGCGAGAGATGAATTACAAACAATCTATAATTTGCGATCGCACCTAATGGTAAGTTTAACTCTAATTATACTGGGAAACAGCAATCCTGACTGGGAAATAGAGGCGAGAGCCACTTTCCAAAAACAAGCCTGTGACTTAAAACAGGTAATGAGATTCAATCCCTCAAATCCCCACAACACGGTTTATTTTACATCCTGTTTGCAACTTTTAAATACAATTAATACAGAAGTCACAGCTATTTTACCAGCAAATACACAATTAAATTTTTTGCCACCTCAACTCGCAAATACTGCACTGACCTTCTTACCGCCCAGGATGGAGTTTCCTCTAGAAACTGCCCGACAATATCCTGTCGCCACCTTAGCTTGGATGGCATCAACTTTTTTGGTAAAAGCGGCACTACCGCAGTTAGAAATAAATCGTTGGAATTTGTTAGCAGTTGCTGGGGAATTAGAACGGCAGAACATCGCTTTTACTTGGGGAAATGCCATGGCTAATACTGCTACTTTAGAGGTGGAACATTATAAAACAAAAGCTTCTCATCTCTTGAAAAATTCACTTATAAATAACACTAATGTTACTAAAAATATTGACAAACACAATATAAATTTTTCTCAAAAAAATGATACAATCACTAGCAAATCTCGCGTGCTGGCTGTAATTCCCCATTATCGCTGCGAACAGTTTCTCCATCGCTGCTTGCAGTCTCTGGTAACTCAAACTAGACCTCTGGACGGTATTGTAGTTATTGATGATGGTTCGGATGTGCCGCCTGTAGATATCGTGCGAGACTTTCCGGGAGTGACTTTATTAGCTTCAGCTTTGAATGTCGGCCCTTACCGCTTAATTCAACAGGTAATTTCTCAAACAAATTATGATGCTTATTTATTTCAAGATGCCGATGATTGGTCGAGCAGCTATCGGCTGGAGTTGCTGCTAGCAGCAGCCGAAAGTTATGGAGCAGAATTAGTCGGAACTCAGGAGTTGCGCGTGTTTGAAGATGACAGGGTTTTACCCGTACTTTATCCTCTCAATGTCAGCGCCGCCCTAGCAGCAAAACCGGGGCATCCGCTGTTGCATCCTACCAGCTTAGTTTCGCGGAATTTAGTGTTGAGATTGGGCGGTTTTGCTACGGGATTGCGGTTTTCGGGAGATACTGAGTTTTTGTTGCGAGCGCAGTTTGCTGCGACAATAGTTAATGTTCCTGATTTCGGTTATTTTCGTCGGCACCGAGCTGGTTCCCTAACTACCGATCGAGCAACTGGATTAGATTCTCCAGTGCGTTTAGAATTGATTCAGCAGCTCAAAAAAAGAGCGATCGCCAACAGTGCTGCGGTGCGGTCAGGCAAATTACCGGATTTGCGTCCTTTGAAAACAGCAGGGTCGATCGAACTCCATTATATTACCGGTTCTGCCCTTGAGAGCTGAGACCTATCGATTTGAGATTTGAGATTTGAGATTTGTAATGACTGATTCTGGATGAGCGGTGTCAATATCGTGTTACAGGTAATTATCCCCGTTAAAAATCGTCCCGAAATCGCTGACTGCGTGCGATCGCTTTTAGCAGTTGGTTATCCCGTGACTAAAATCATTGTTTGCGACGGCGGTACCGCTGAATCTAAATGTTTAATGGCTTTACAAGATTTAGCCAAATTATCACAGGTAGAGTGGTTCAAGTATCCTCAATCTGATTTTAATAAATCTCAGTTAATTAATCAGGGTATTCTCCAGGCTAGTAGCGAATATTTGCTGATTTCTGATGCTGACATCATCTGGAATAGACAAGGAATTTTACAACTATTCTTTTCCATTTTAGAACCAATCGATCTGGAATCCTTTTTTTTAAGAACTCGGATAGAAAATGTAAAATATCTCCCAGAAACATCCTCTTTATCGGCTGTAAGTAATTCAAAAAAGGGGATTATTTGCTATGTAAAAACTGTAGCAGAGTCTTGCCTGCAAACAACGGCCCTAAAGCGGGAACGCTATACTTACAGCATCCAGATGGGCGAACAGATTGCTGCTGTTAATATTGTAATGGCTAAATCTGGCAATCGCGCTCGACCTGGATGCGGTTTGCTCTGTACCCGCAAACAAACGTTATTATCATTAGGAGGATACAAGGAAAGTTTTACAGGTTGGGGATGGGAAGACCAAGATTTGCTGATTCGCGCTACCCTTTTTGGCATCAAGATATGCGAGGCGGGAAACGTAATTCATCTTTCTCATAGCGATGCTGCGCGCAATCAGCACCACCAGCAATTGCCGCCAACACAAACGCGAGATCGTAACATCATCTCTTGCTTGCAATCTCTCCAAAAAGGCGATATATTTGGAGACTTACGGCAACCAGCAATGCTACCTCATCCATTGTTGGAAATTACCGCCAATTATACCCCAAATTCTATTTGTGAGTGAACTTCAGTTATCCTTAATTATTACCTACCGCCAGCGGGAAGAGCATTTGAGAACTCAACTCGCGTGGTGGAGAACTCAAGCCTCGGAAAGTTTATTATCTCTTTGCGAAATCATTTTAATTGAACTCGATTGCACTCCTTCGGTTTGGATTTTACCAGAAATTACCAACCTGCCAGTCAGTTACAATTATCTGCCCGTTGGGGGAAGTTTTCATAAAACCAAAGCTTTAAATTTAGGTTTATCTCTGGCGCAAGGGCAATGGGTAGCAGCTTTTGATGTCGATCTAATTCCCTACGGAGATACTCTCGCTCGCCATCTAAAAATGGCTCAACTTTCAGCCCAAATGTTAGTAACTGGGTATCGAATGATGTGCGATACTCCGAACCTGGATTTTGCTCAAAATTTGGCTATTATCGAACAGTCGCAAGTTGCACCAGAAGATATGCCCACCGCGCTATTTAAGCACTTGATCCGGCGGGAAAGATTTGGAGTTTTACCCCTATTTCAACGCCAGCGCTTAATCGAAATCGGGGGATGGGATGAGACATTCATTGGCTGGGGAGCTGAGGATCAAGATATTGTGGAACGATACTTAGGAAAGGATAGATTTTTTTGTCGCTCGCCTGAATTAATCTACATCCATTTAGCGCATCCACCCGATAATAATTGGTCGGAATCTTGCTGGATCGAACAAAATCGCCAGCACTATTATACTAAACGTCAGTCGATTTGAAATTTGAGATTTGAGATTGACTGCACAGATGAATCTGCTAGCTTGAGCTTTAGGCTAAACCAGATCTAAGTTTCAGTAATATCAAATTGAAGTTGCGGCGAAGCGCGGCATTTGACTTTTGCCGGCTCAAAGCAAGCTCGGTCAGTAGTACGGTAGCGAGGCGGGCCGACTACACTTAAATTCACACGCTTATCGGTGGAGTAAAAAGGCGATGATTGTTCGCATCGGCACTGAGCGGTTGGAGTTACGACCATTGGGAAGGCGTGCTTTATCCCTACCATGACTCTGGATACTCGTCGTGGGTTGGAAGCCCTCCGCTAGCACAACTCCACGGCGCTCTCGATGCCCAGAAAATGCGATCCGTCGGAGCCATAGGCGGTGCTGTATCCAGCGAGCCGGCTGGAACAACCACAATTAGGCCGTTGCGCGTTAGACGCGGGACGGGACACCCGCAATGACTGCAAAACCATTTGCTGAAGCTCGTTGCTGTGGGAAGGTCGTAACGCGTGATGCCTTCCTCCCCTGAAAGCCATCGGAACTGGCTCGGCTCAACGGTTAGATTTGTGGCGTGGCCTGTGCCCGTGCCTTTGCGACACCGCGAACAGTGGCAATGAGCCATTTTCTGGAACGGTGGGTTCACTTCAAAGGTCACAGTTCCGCAAAGGCAACTACCGTGAATGCTGGGCTTATCCATCTGCTCTCTCCGAGTGTCTAAATATTAATATACGGAACGATTCTAGCTATCCCCCAGAACTAGATGGACAGCTAGAATCGTTTTGTATATCATTCTAAATTTAGTGGATCAATAGAATTGTTCCGTATATTAAGTATTTTCTGGAGGAAAGGCTGAATTTTTCCGCATATCCTCGGTTGTTGGGAACTCTGCATCTCACCGTATCGGCTTCAGGCAATCCGCTGCACCAGAATGTTATATTTCTTTTGATGCTATCGCCTGAACTACTGCGCCAATGCCAGTGTGATAAATACCTTCTACTACATCACGCTCGATCTCAATTAGATGCTTAAACTTTAAGCCAGCTAACTCAAGGCTTAAAGATTCTTTAGATTGCATCGAATCTACTGAATTTCCGCCGCCAGTACCGTGCTTCAACTGCTCGGGTGTATAAGCTTCAAGCAGAAACACACCGTTTTGCTTTAACCCGGATTCAACTTTTTTATGAAGTTGTTTTCTGATTGAAGAGGGCAACGGACAAAATATAGATACAATTCCGTCCCATTTATTATCGCCTAAATCATAATCTGCTAAATTAGCATGAATAAACTCAACAGCCACCCCATTATCCTCGGCTAACTTTTTGGCTTTATTCAAACCAACTAGAGAGGCATCTACAGCGGTTACAGAGTAACCCTGTTTCGCAAGGAAAACGGCATTCCGCCCTTCTCCTTCGGCCAAGCTCAGAACTTTACCTTTTGGAATACTGCTGACGTTTGCTTCCAAAAACTCGTTCGGGTTTGTGCCGTATACGTACTCTTGGGCACTGTATCTTTCATCCCACATCTGTTTTCTCCAATTGTTGCTGTTGGCACATTTGATGCCAAAAAAATATAACTGTGCATTCAACCGCAGATATGTGGATAATACCCTTACCGGGGGGTGGATTATCCATCAGATATGTTGGACAACATCCTAGTTTTAAGGAATTAAACAGAAACGAAAGCAGGTTAAGTCCGGGTTCTTGGGTGTTATCCATCGCTTCTGATAGTTAATCCTGGAAATCAGGGGTGTTATTTGTCACTTGAACTGAATACCACCCCTATATCTGTCTTATCCAACATTAACCTAATGTCGCAATCTACCGCTCCGATGCAGCTTTACCGCTTGCTGGAGGCGGAGCCTTCGCGAATCATGCCAAGGCGGAGTATTGAAACGAGTGCGATCGCCCCTCTAGAACCAAGTAAACCTTGAGACTTAACATCTGCACTTAAAGCTTCTTGAAGTATCTGGCAACCGGGAATAGCTCGAAGCCCACCTTTTCATAGGTGTGACGGGCTCTTTCACGACCGGGATCGCCCCCAGTCTCAACTATAGCCACAGACATTCCAGCATCTTTCATCCAAGCCAGAGCGAATTCTATCAGAGCACTACCAATGCCGCGACCTTGAAATTCTGGATCGACAGCGATCGTGTAGATTTCACCCATACTGTCCCAAACGTGTAGTTTCACGGCTACAAAGCCCAGAGTAGAACCTGCATCGATCGCAACCCATACATTCGTGTCTTCCGCAGCACAGACATCCTCCACAGCTTTTTGTGGGCTCACACGCCAATGATTGGGATAGAATGCCTGGTACACCTCAGAATTCATCGCCTTCTGAATCGAATCAAAGACCGGAGCCCATGCCCTTCGCGAAAGACGAATGACTGCCATCTTGGTGGTGAGGGTCGTAGGGTTCAATTTGCATTCCCAGATCAACTCCTGTTAACTCTGCAAGCTTTATCGACTATACTACAATACTCTACAATGTCTGATAGCTTGGCTTTGAATGCTTAAAGATTTAAGCTACTTTCGCTGATTAACTAACAATGACCCCTGTTGAGGAGGGCTTGATGGAAAAAACAGGATTAGGCATTCAAGAATTACTGTATTGTGAGCGATCGCAAATTCTAGCCATTGCCCAAAAGCACGGAGCCTACAACGTGCGCGTATTCGGTTCGGTAGCGCGGGGCGAAGCGACCCCAGAAAGTGATATTGATTTGTTAGTGGATTACGATTTAGACAAAATCACGCCTTGGTTTCCAGGTGGACTATTGCTTGATTTGGAACAACTGCTCAATCGCAAGGTTGATATCGCCACAGTGGATATGCTCAAAGAACGCATTCGGGAGCGCGTTTTGCAGGAAGCTGTACCGCTATGAGACGAGAACCGGAACGACTGCAAGATATATTAGATGCAATAGCCGCAATTGAGCGGTATGCTAGCCTTGGCAGGCAGGCATTTGATAACCAAGAATTGATCCAAATTTGGATTGTTCATCACCTCCAGATTATTGGAGAAGCGACAAATGCGTTATCGTCCGAGTTAACTAGCCGATATTCGTCCGTGCCTTGGGCGCAAATTGTAGCGTTTAGAAATCTCGTAGTGCATGAATATTTCCGAGTCTCGCTAAACTTAGTTTGGGCGATCGTACAGAATAATTTACCTCCGTTGAAAATAACAGTCGAACAGATTTTACAGGAGTTACCAGAGGCGTGAGTTCAGCACTATTGTATTGTAGAGAACGATCGCTCTCTCCGTGTTTGGCCGTTCAAGCTCCTATTAATTTCCTCACTCCTTCAAGATAGAAAAGCCTGAGACGTTCGCTAAAAGCAGTAAAGTCAGGTTCGCTGTTTAAAGGAGTCCTTAATAGTTCAACTTGCTTTCTGTATTTTTAGCTGATTGATAGAGTGCGGTAACGATGCGGCCCGACTACACTTAAATTCACACGCTTATTGGTGGAGTAAAAAGGCGATGATTGTTCGCATCGGCACTTCAGGTTGGAGTTACGACCATTGGCAAGGTGTACTTTATCCTCACAAGCTACCGCCTCGCTCCCGACTCGATTGCTACATCCAGCACTATCAAACCGTCGAAGTTAACAGCACCTACTACCGCTGGCCGCCAAACGCTACCTTCGCTAACTGGCAGCAGCGCCTCCTCCCAGGATTTCTGATGACTGTAAAAGCGCCCCGCGGTCTAACGCACTCCAAGCGCCTTTACTCGCCAGAAAAGTGGTTGGAACGCATGAGTGATGGACTTCAATGCTTGGGCGATCGCCTGGGTATTCTGCTCGTCCAGCTTCCTCCCCAGTTCGGCTGCGATTTGGCTCGCCTAGCCTACTTTCTAGAACAGGTTCCCCCTTGGATCGAAGTAGCTGTCGAATTCCGACACCCAAGCTGGCACACGGAAGAGGTATTTTCGATGCTGGAAAGGTTTGGAGCGGCTTACTGCGTGATGAGCGGGGCGCACCTGCCGTGCATCCTCCGCGCAACGGGGTCATTCGTTTATGTACGGCTCCACGGCCCCGACCCCAACTACCTCTACGGCGGCTCCTACTCGGATGATGATTTACATTGGTGGGCCGATCGCATCCAGGAGTGGGAAAGTCAGGGGCTCCGTGTGTTCGCCTACTTCAACAACGACGGAGACGGAAATGCAGTGAGAAACGCTTCTAGGCTGAAAGCTTTTTTGGAAAACGGTACTTGCTGACAGGCTCTGATTGAAAGCGTTCCCATTCTTTTAGGCGCATTAAAAGGTGTTGGCAACCAGAGCGCGGGCATTTCTTGCGATCGGGGACGACTTGGGAACTGCTACTTTTTACGGAGCGCTCGCTCAGAAACTCGCGTTGGCTGTTCTAGATCGCAGGACTTCGACATTCAGCTTCAGTTTCTGTCCCAGCCACAAAGAATGCTCCGTGTGGTCTGTTAGATCGTCGCCTGTTTCGGGATGGACGAGAATATCTAACCCCTCGCGGTGGAGCATCAACCAGGGAACTACTTTACCAAAATGTTCCGGTAAAAACGCAACTTGATACATCGCTTGGGGGTGTGGCCCAATGGGTTTGTCGTGCCAACGCCCTAGCTGCACCTCAAACTGAGTCAATCCTTCGCGTACGCGCGCAGCTGCATCGCGGCTATCACTGTCAAAGTAAATATGTGCGTGAAAACCAACAATTTCGATGGTGTCTGCTTTCATCATTTTCAGTAGGTTATTGAGCCGACATTTGCACAAAACGGCTGTTAACTTCAGACTAACTTGGTGAACGCCACTTAAGATATGGGGTTGTGTGCGTTACCGCAAGACCGCGATGGCTCCGCCCCGGCTTACGCCTACGCACTCTGATGGATTTTGGGCGTGACAGGAGTGTTGGTTGTGGTTCCAGTTCTCCCAGAATTTGGTGTTGGCTGCGATCGGCAACAAGTTCTGGGATTAGGTAGTGAAAACCGACTCTCAGCAATACGGAAAATTCTAATCAACCTCTTAAAAGCGAAGGCTACGCTTTATAAATCCTTTTGCGAAAAGTAACTATGAGCAACAGCCCTCAAAATCAAGACTCGCTCGGAGAAAAACTCAAAGCGGCTTTTGATAGCGATAATTCTGACAAAAATTATAATGCTGTCAAAGCAGTCGTTAGCTCTGTACCGGCAGTCGGGTCGTTAGCCGTAAGCTTTTTCGATAGCTATATCGTTCCTCCAGCAACGCAAAGGACTTATAAATTTTTAGAAATTTTAGTCCTAGAATTAGAGGAGCTAAAATCTAAAATCGAATCAGTTGATTTTGAAAGTCCCGTTTTTCTGACAACTTTTCTCCATGCGTCTCAGATAGCTCGCCGCACTCATCAGGAGCAAAAACTTGAAGCCTTGAGGAATGTAGTTCTCAATTCATCTATTCCCAGAGCTTTAGAGGATGATATTTTAGCGATGTTTCTCTACTGGATTGATGGTTTTACCGCACTTCATATCTCTACTCTCAAGCATCTTCACTACCTGGATAGGTATGCCCTAGAGGAATTACACACATATTTTCCTATGTTGGAACAAAATAGGTCTATATACAATCAGGTTTTGAAAGACTTAGCAGATAGGGGATTGATAAGTTTAAGAGAAGTTTACATTACAGAAGAAGAAGATGATGATATATATTTGCAAAGGTTGGGATTTGCTATGCCTCAGATTTCTATGGGTGTGTATAATCAACAAAAAAAAAAGGGAGAAAAAGAGATAAAAATGAAAACTTTTAAGCGCCGAGAAGATATTGATACTCTCCTTAAGAAAAATCGTTCTTCTAGTCAAGCAAGCAAAAGTACAGAATTAGGAAAGCAGTTTATTGAGTTTATTGAAAATCCCTCTATCTCACCTGAATCTATGTAATTTTTATTACTTCCAAATCCCTCTCTTTAAACCAGAGTTTTTTAGGGAGGATGAGCGCACTCACCTCGAACACGGATCGACGATCGCATCCGACTCAACAGCCGACAAAACTTTTGCTTCCATCCCGTACAAATCATTCAGAATCGGCTTGACATCAGCAAACACAAAATACTCGGTCAGTTTCCCAATGCGGTAATTAAAAGGTTGATATCGGTGTTTGAAATACAGCTCGACATTCCCCCGATGTTCCCACAATCCCAGCAAATTGACAACCACATCCGAGTAATGTGCTCTGACATCCCGCTGCACTTCGGCGATGCGTTCCTCGATCGAGCGAGTAGTAATTCCAATTTTGTAGAACTTGTTCCCGTCCGCTTTCACCTCTAAAAAGTAGAGCGAATTGACCAGAATCCGACAAAGCTGCGCTCGATAAATCAGCAAATCAGCCTGCCGTTCTTCTAAGCACGATAACCCCGCAGATAAAGCAATCTCTACAGAGCCTTCCAACGAAGCCAGCTCCGACAGCAGCAGCGGTTCTTGGACTCGGTTGAACAGCACCAGGGGAAGCGCGCCAACTGGGATTTTGCCGAGGTTAGTAAACTGATAAGAGCGATCGCCCGACGACTCCAGCAATCCTTTCAACTGCCACCGAAAGTTTACCAAGTCTTTGGGAATCGATCGCTTTTGAGCCCCGTACTCTTTCCACAGCACCTTCAACTGTTCCAATTCCTCACCCTTGAGTTCGATGTTGAAATTGTCGTAGAGGGGCAGCGAGGGAAATGCTTTGGTTTTAATCCGCTGTGACACGGGCTTGCAAGTTTCCTCCGTGTGCGCGAAGTGATGTTCTTTCACTTTCCCCTTTTTCGCTGTCAATCCGCCACCGCAGTAGAGGCAAGCGAGGTTAGTTTTTCCGCGCACAGCTTCATCTATGCTCGTCAGTTCGCCACTGAGAGCAACACCAAATTTTAGCCACATTGTCTGTCAATTCTCCTTTGAGCCGGTTTTGTAGATGCACCCGCTCCACACGATCGAGAATTGTAACAACAAATCCAGGGGTGAGGGCTTCTGCCTTGGGAAAGAAAGCGATCGGCACTCGATGCTCTTGATGCGCGACTGTCAATCCAAAATCTAAAATCTAAAATCTAAAATCTAAAATTGCCCGTCACCAGTCGGGAATTTCTTGGGCCGCGTCGTCGGATAGGTCTTGTGACAGTTGCTCTCTTGGTAACGGCACAGCGGGCAATTCATCCTCTACAGGGGAAAATGTACGTTTCCCCGTGTAGGACAGCATGGAAAGTGAAGCGATCGCTCCTTTGACTTGATCCGGCTTCACCTCTAAGTAATGCTGCAACTGTTCGAGGTTACTGTGACCGCTGATTTCTTGAATAATTCGCAGCGGAATTCCGGCGTTGCTCATCTGAGTCAGGGCGGTGCGGCGGAAGCTGTGGGTGGAGGCTCCCTCGATGCCGGTTCGCTCGAACGCTTCTCTCAAAATCTGATCCGCTGAGTTGGTGTGCAGGTGCTTCCAATGATGGGCAGGGTGGCGGCCTGGAAATAAATAAGTCTGACCGGCGTGGGGTTTCCAAGATGTTAGGAGACTCCGCAAATCTTCAATGACAGGAATCGTTCTGGTTTGGAGTTTTCCTTTGGTGTTGGCTTTGCGGAAGTTGATTGTAGGTCGGACTGTACCTCTGGCAGTGTAAATATCGATGACTTCCAGGGAACAAGCTTCGGCAATCCGACAAGCGGTGTAGAGACAAACTCCGAACAAGGTGCGATCGCGTGAGGAAAGCAAACCTTTGTTGAACAGCAGTTCGATTTCCTGTTGCGTGAGTATCTTGGCTTGCCCGTGCCGTTCTATCTTCATGCTTGGTGTATACCCGACCCGATACCACAAAGTCTGCCGCAAATACTGCATTACTGCATTGGTTTGGGGTATTTCTTAATGCTGTGGGCGAGCGGGGTCAAGGGAACTGTTGAGCAAAAGGCAGCAGGCAGTTAAGGGATTGAGACTTGGGCGATCTGTATTACAAACAGCCTTCTATGAACTCAACTTCAGGAAGTTTCCCCGAACGTAAGCGATATACACGATTGTTTCCAGTTTCAAAAATTACACGGTAGTTTTTGTCAGAAACATCTTTAGGCACAAAAGTTAGATGTTTTCTATTTTCATTCGGACGGAGAGGGAAAGGATGCTTAGTTATTTGAATCTGCCCTGGATACAGAGAAATAATTCGGTCTTCAGTATCCCCGATTTTTGCGCCTCTGATGGTAGTTATGCGCTTATCGCTAATATCAATTCTGGCAATGCGCCCCTTTGTTACCATAAATGCAATGTCTTTTAGTTCTCCTTGTGGTTTAAAGTAAGAGCAACTGTACGCATCAGGCCCGCTCCCTACAAAAACTAACTTAACTCCAGCACTTTGCGAGGCTTCATTAACTGTCATTCCTACTCGAATCGGCCCAATGCCATTAATTGCTAATTTCGAGTTCTCTGTTAGCGACGCTTGAGCGTTGACTGATATTGCCCACAGAGAAACGATGACGAGCGTACTGATTAATAAGGTAAAAATAATCTTGAAACTCTTTAAATTAGGCATGAAACTATAACTTTTTGTAAACAATATCTAGTTTGATTATTTGGGCAAAGATACTGTACAGCCAGCCTCATTGAATCGCTGAACCATCTCAGACTTTTCCGGTGAATTAGCTATGGGTAATTTGGTTGGCGGTATCAGAATAAGCCTGTACCCAAAAGGCTGTATACCAGTTTTATTACTTTGCACGGATACGCGGCCCAAATAATTTTTATATCGAATAAAAAGCCTGTAACTTTCACCGGTAAAACTTTCGCCTTTGATACGAAGTTGACCGTTCGAGACATAACCTAAACTAAAATAAGCATTATTTCCCGTACCGCCGCGCCTGGGATGATTGAAAAGAACGCAAACACGACCTCTGGTATTTGATGGGTAGATGCTCCAATCATACTCTTGCCCGGCCCACGTACCGATAAAGGGCGCTACTGCTGGATCGACTTGCGACCAAGCATTGATGAAGGATTCCAAAGCCGGAACAAGCGGCGCCTGACGAAATTGCCTCGAACGCTGTAAAATCGGTATGTCCCGACGAAATTCTCCGATCGCTCTCTGTAATTCCGCATCAGTTGGGTAGCGTTCAGACTGGCTTTGTGCCAAAGCTGGCAAGCCACCCACACCCATGACTGTAAAAAACAGGATTAATAAAAATGATGGCCGTTTCATATTATGTCTCGTTTCATCTAAGCTAACAGATTGATTTATGCGGTAATTGGATGCAGTTCACGAAGGAAATTACTTGACAAAAGCAAATGAGGATCTAACTCTCTGGAACACTCGTTCATCAATGGGTTTAATGGTTGATTCGTAACTAAAAGCAGAAACAGTAATCTTGTGCTTTCTATTAGGAGTTAGGAAACTACCTGTCAAGGAAGTATCAATGTCTTCCCCCCCAGTCAAACTCGATTTGATTGTGTAAACTACCGCTTTTTGGTTGGCAATGGTTGTTGGTTTGATATTTTCTAATCGAAGGACAACTGCACTAAGTTCGGGAAGCAGGCGAGTGTCAGACTTGGCTGGCTCTATTGTCACCGTGACCAATGAAGGATGCCCATCACAAGCTATTTGCCTATTTTTCTTACAGCAAGCATTTAATTCCTGTTCGTTAGGGTTATACAAAAGTATATAAGTCCTATCGCTACTTCCCTTTGTTTCACTGGTATAGTTAGCCGGAATATCAAACGCAAATCCAAATTCAGGGTTTTTAATCTTTTTGCTTTCTCTGGCTGGATTGACAAGCGCTCCTCTTTTACAAAATTGACGATTTTGCGCTGGAGTTGGGGAAACTTCAATCCCCCAAAAGGTCAAACAAACCATGAAACTAATCAGCAATTGCCTTTTCATATTTACCTCAATTTTTTTGTACGATGGGCCTTGCTGAACGCAAAATGCGACTTATTTGCTCGTTAGTCATGAAAAGAGCTGTTAGGCAGTTAGCCCTAAAACAACCAGTTCCTTTCTCTGAGAATCTAACTTGAGTGTCGTTGGCAAATCTTAAACCAGAGTTACCTAAATTCCAAAAAAACATAATTGCTTTGTTAGATTTTAAATACTTATCTCCTAAATCGGAGTCAATTTCTCCAAGTCCACCAACGTTTGCAGGTGGGTAGCTAGATAAACCTTGGTTGAGAATGTAAGCTGTAATAACACTGGCTCCTAGATTGAAGTAAACATAGCCATTTTCAAACTCACTAGGTAGGTCGCAATCAATTTGGATGTAATGTCCACCACCTTTTTCTACAAATTCTCTATAAGTTTTAAGCTGAGACTTGGGTTGTTGAGCAACATTTTGCTATCGCCCGCTTATCACCTGAGAATTAGCGACCATCGAACGAGCTACTTCAATTAATTTACCAGCAGGCACAGCAGAGTAAATTTGAAAATAAATATTGTCTTGAATCCACGATACTTTACTCCAGTCTAGACCTTGTAAATGGTATCCGCGCAGGTTTCTCGATAGCTGAACGGCAGTTGTCCTCGAACCTGGCTTTATTTGGTTCCGTTGATAATATGTCGAGGTAAGGGTGCTTGATGTCACTGAAAAAAGCCGACACACTAGCTCGTATCCTCTGCTTCCTTTTTTATTAAAGCGTGGTGGACAATTCTCGTCTTCGAGGCTAAGATGAGCCCATTCGCTGTTGGCATCAAATGTTAATTTGGGAGACATCTCTCTAGTAACAGCTATAGGTAAACGATCGGGCAGTCGAAAGACTAAGTTGCTGGGGAGTTTGTTTCTAATCTCGCCGATAATTGGTTTGAATACAGGATCGGGTTCGGCAATTGCAGGTATTGGTGCAAATACTCCCATCCCGATAATTATCAAAGTTACCATTAAACTCAATAGCGATTTGTATTTCATAAGTTTTGCTGCCTCGTTTTCATAAATACTCTCCTCGTTTTCATAAATACTCTTTTTGTTTGAATTATTCGAGCGCTATAATTTTACTATTTTTTGGGCAAAGAGGCTGTACAGCCAGCTTCTTTAAACTGTTGAAGCAACTGGTTTCTCTTAGCTAGGGGAACGTGCCGCATCAATTGAGAAGGATTTGTCAGGGGTTTTGGCCATGCGTATTCATAGATACCGGGTTCATTGTTGTAGACGAATACGCCTCCCAGATAATTTCCTTGATGGATGAGTATGTAGCTGTCAGTTTTGATTCTACCGTTAGATACAGTTCCTTGACCGAATCTAAATCCTATGTTATTTTCATTGGGAATAAAACCGTCAATAATGCAAACGCGACCTTTAACACTTGATGGATAAATACTTTTTGTTTCTTCTAAGGCCGACCATTGACCGAGAAAAGGTGCTGTTGCCGGATCGATTTGCGACCAAGCTTTTACAAAGGATGTTAACTGCTGAATCTGAGTGCGTTCGCGCCGATCTGTGCTATACAATCCGCGACCGCCGCCCGGAGGAGAAGCAGCAAAACTGCGGAATTTCTCGATTAATTGTTGCAGTTCTGCATCCGTTGGAAATCGGACAGATTGGGCAACAATGGGTAACGATGTAGCAGCTAAAATAGCTAAACTGAGTGTAATAGTGATTGGCGAACGCACTTTCATAAATCTCCTTATTTTCATTTAGCACTTTTAATCGGAGGCTCGTTAGCCATCGAAGTAGCAATTTCAAGCAGTTCCTGTTTGATGTTAGCCGCAGCGCGTAACTGAGCTGAGAAAGTTAAACCGTTCTGTTTCCAGAAAATAGTTTGACTGCCGTCACCACTTCCACCGCATCTGATATTAGTGTAAACACCTTTAATTCCCGGTTTGATATTTACTGAAACGGCATTAGCACACGGCCATTTCGCCTGTTTTTCTAATTCGGCCATGCGTGTGTCTGAGTTTGACGCAGAAAATTCACCCGCAAAACAGGAATTTGCTCTACATCTCGGAAAATAGTATAGTTGAATACTCAACTCACCACCTCTCGAAGAAAGATAGGGGTAAAGTGTATTGTTAGAACTCGCGGGTAGAGAACGATAGGGAATAGAGGTCGGCAATCGCATCACCATATCTCTAGGGAGTTGAGCTTGGATATCCCGGAGCAGCGGTCTGAAAATAGGTGCTGGTTCAGCATTTGCAGGTGGCGGCTTTATGAATGCTCCAATCCCTAAGATTGCCAAACTTGCCATTAAACTAAATATCGAGATCCCTTTCACACTTTTTCCTCTCTGTTTGCTAAAAAATGCCTTGTTTGCAGGATGACCGACAGTATGTTGACTTTCAAAAATGAGCGACTTGTTCCTATATAACTTCTACTTTCTACCGTCAAATGCCTTGATACATCCTTCAAGACTTCGCCTAACCTCATCGGGGGCTTCTTCAAACCTCAGACGATAAGAATTCTCTCCTAAAATATTACTACCACCAACAAAAGATAGCTTGCCATCTCTACTAGCATTAGGAAATATAGTGTTAGTAATGGTATTTCGCTGGGTTGTTCCTTGAAAACACTCAATTTTGCCAAAATTGTATTTAATTCCTGTAATTGTATTTCCTATTTTCCGAAACACAACCCGCATATCTGGTTGTTTTGGATCGATTACCCGTCCATAAAGGTACTTTCCATCAGGTAAACTTTGAATCGTTTGTTTACCATTTCCCTCTGTCGGTGCTCGTTGACTTATCGAGGGCGATTGCCCTTGTGCCAAAACTGATACTGAAGCACTACCCAACACTGCCAACCACACTATCAAGTTCAAAATCGAGATCCGTTCCACACTTTTTCCTCTCTGTTTGCTCAAATGGCTCGATCCAAACCAAAGCGCGCTTTACTGCACCGCAACTGCTGCAATACCCAGAACCCTCCACCTATTTCTCTGCCTCAACCCGCTACTTTTATGCAAAATATCGATTATTGTTATAAAACTTTACAAAGAGTAGCGAAGTGTGGTCTGATGCAGTCGATCGCAAGCTGGTTGAGAGTGACCGATTCTGTGAGTTGAGGAGGGCTCAGCTCCTGAAAAAATATCAAGTTCGCTGAATTATGAGCGTTAAATTGGCAGAATATTTCGCGTGGCGTCAGTAACAAGGATGCAAGGAACTTACTCCCTGCCGGATTTTCGACCACTCCGACACTAGCCGCGTTTCTGAGGGTTGTATTCTGCGGTAGCCCAGCTCTGGATGGCGGGTGTAGAATACGGCATCTGCTACTTTGTTCAACACGGGACTGGATAAAGAGATAGTTCTTCCCTGTCTCCCCCCGCCCTCACCGTCATATTTTGAAAGCAACCACTCGTAATTCCTAGAGTTTCCATCGCAAACATCCTGGTAAACCAAGTTATCGTCGCTCACCACTTTTTTGATAGCTGCCCATTCGTTAACGTACTGCGTTTCATCGGAGCGGATTTTGCGGCGGTTTAGTTGCGGGTGCAGGTTGTAGAAAATAAAGTCGGTCAAACGGTCGATCGCTTTTTCAGGCGCTCGACTAGCTGCAACCTGCACCGAACCGACCTGCACTCTGGCTGCGGGATAGCCGATAGGTTGTGCGCTTGCTGAACTGGAAAAAAGAGAGGGGGAAATTAATCCGAATATCAAATAGTTCATTCCATACCTGGATTGCATGAATTAGGATTTTAAATAGAAAACACCCGCTCGCATTATTGTTAGTCCAAAAAGAGCGATCGCCACACTAGACATTTCACCGGGATGGCAAAACCCAAAATGCAACGCGGCATGGCAATGGATGCTCGCTCGCGCTCTCAACTTTTAGAGTGCAAGCAAGACAAAAGCTCTCGTGTTTGAATGACAATTTATTTGATGAGCTATTATTCCACTGTTACTGCATTGCTGCAATACTTTTAACGAAGTTTTAACGAACCCCAACATTAAAGTATCGGCCGCAGTTCTCTACTCCGCAGCCCGCTACACCGATCGGGTAAGTCGGTGATCCTTCGATCGCCACATCCAATCGCAACTGCCTCTTGACGCCAAACAACTCTCGGCGATGGTGTCCGATCGAAGGAGCGCGATGGTTCAGCCGCCGACATCCGGCAGCTAGTTCGATTTATTGCGAATCATTCAAAAACAAAGAAAATACAACAGTCTCGAAAAATTGCGCCTTTCAGATCCGTTGTATTTTATTATCTCGATGGTATCCCGATCGCAGTTGAAAGTCAATACCTCGCCGACAAAGATGCAAATCCCCTAATTCTCCGAACAGGGTTTAAGCGAATTTGCTGAGTCCGGCTATCGCAATCTTTGCCAAATCGTCAGTCAGCCTGACAAATCCGTTCTTGAGTCCCCAGTCGCGGATCTTAGTCGGCAGCAAGAATCCGTGAGCCGAGGCATTTCTCAGGGCTTTTGCCAATTTGTATGCCTCGCACCAGGAACCTACAGATTCGGATTGAACCAGCCACCGATCGATCGCTTTCCGATCTCCTGAAGTTACTCCCAGGAATGAGGCTAATGCCCCCTCTTCCTTATTCAGCCATTTTGCAAGCTGTGGTTTATCTGTAGGTGGCTCTATCGGTTCGTAGGCGGGCAGAACGCATTTTTCCATAAATTTTTCATACATCCCGCTCTCAATTTGTCTGTTCCACTTCGGCATCATTAACGCTTTAGATGCAATCTCAAAACCGCTGTAGGCGATTACCAACCTCCACTGATGTCCCCGCAGCTTATCGTTGGCGCTGCGGGTTTCGCTTTGACCGATGGCAGGGTTGTGCCATTCGAGCGCTGCTTGAATTAGAGCCTTTCCTCTGGATAAAGCTTTAATAACTAGGTCGATATGTTCTGGACTGTTGCTGTGTTGGGGATTGAAATAGGAAAGTTTTTTTTGGATGCAATCGCGTTTAGCTGCATCTGTCAGCCAAGATTTATCTGGTTCCAAGACATTCCAAACATCCTGCCATACCCCGTTCAAATCTTCAGATACGTTCATATCACATAAATCTGATGCGTTCTTTAGGTTTATCTGAAACCACTTGAACGCTACCGCTTTTTGTAATTACTACATCGTAGTCGTGCGTTAAAAAAGTTTGAATTGAGATAAAGCACAGATCGGGAAGGTCTTCGTCGTATGAAACCTGTACGGTTTCGATGGGAATTTCCCTACCGCTACTCGCTTGCGGGCAGAGGTTTTCTTGATAAATCGCATCCAATGCCAGACCTATTAATTCAAAAACGGGCTTGTTTTTCGCCATATTTCCCCCTAAAAATCGGATCTCGCAACTATATTTTTTCAGGAACGTTTGTGCTGCGGTTGAGTCGGTCGTTCGCTCGCGCAGCAGGCTTGCGTCGGGGCAAGATTCCCCCAGCAAACTCGCCCGCCAGTCGTCTGAAATAATCTCAACTAGAAGCTGATATAGGCAAAACTCACCCCGCCAGCTCGCGGCAGCTCAATATTGTCTTTGTTTGCAGTCATCATTATCTCACTCTTTACTGCATTGCAGCGCCGGTAGGCGGGGATTTCTTAACTCGGCCATCGAGCAAAGTCAAGGAGAAAGAAGGGACGATCGCATCCGAGGTGAGGGATAATCGGTTCAGGGACTCTAAAAATAAATAATGTTGGAAAGTTCATCGAAAAACACCGCTCGAATGATTGTTCGCGATCGCCAAGGCCGAGAATACCGCCTGCAAGTAGACCCGGACGAAGACCAATATTTCACTGCAAAACTCCTGTACCGCAACAGCGAAGTTGGTAGGATTCAATGCGTTTTGTATCCGCCCGATAAATTGGTGATAGGCGATATCTTGATTCGCGACGATGTAATTCACGCTCCAGAACACTTATGGGCAGATATTTTGAGACGGCTAGTTGAACCCAAACCTATCGATTACCGCCGCAGGGGACTGGGAACTCACCTGTTGCAGTTTGCGGTAAAGAAAGCTCGTCAGCGGGGAATTAAGCGAATCTGCGGTTCTCTAACTCAAAAAGACATCAACAATAATCCCAACCTCGTCAAATGGTACAAGAAGCATGGATTTGAAATAGTTCCGCCTTCACAGGAGAACCTCAAAGAGGCAGTTTTAGGAATTTCTCTGGATTTAGGAGAGAAATCAAATTAATTACGCCTTAGCTACTTTGATTTGGGTCTTCCTGTGTAAAATTAGGAACGATTTGTCTCTACTTCAAACTCGGTGAAAACCTTTGCTTGCTCTAATACCAACTCGATCGCAAGAGCTTGTATATCGGGCGGATATCCATATTGTCTCAATAAACGTTTAACCATCACCTTCATTCTGGCTCGGACGCTTTCTTTGAGATTCCAGTCGATGGAAGCGTTTTTGCGTACCCGTTCTACCAAGACGATCGCCAATTATCGCATTTGGTCTTGTCCCATTACATCCCGCGCACTCTGGGTTTGGACCTGGTTGTTACCCCCAGATTTGCCGCTTGGATGAGATTTTAAGGGAGACGGCAATTAAGTCTCTATCCACAGGGTTTAAGAAGGTTGAAAAGACTATTTTGTAGGAAGTGGCTAGGGAGTACGCATGACTCATACTGAAATTCAGCCTTGGTTATTTGCGATCGCGCCTTTACCTGGAGAAAGTTTAAGTCATTTTTTAGGGCGGTTTAGGAGATGCAACCACTTAACGCCTAGTAGTTTAGGCCAGATAGCGAAAATTGGGGCTGTAGTGTTACGTTGGGAACGCTTTCATTTCAATCCTTATCCTACTCAGCAGGAGTTTGAGGCTTTGGCGGAGGTGGTAGGGGTTGAGGTTGAAAGGTTGTGGGAAATGCGGCCGCCAACAGGAAAGAGGATGAAGTGCGAACCGATTCGATTATGTGGTGCTTGTTATGCTCAGTCGCCTTGTCATCGGATTGAGTGGCAGTTTAAGTCTGTTTGGAAGTGCGATCGCCCTCAGCTTAAGCTTTTAGCTAAGTGTCCCCAGTGTGAAGCACAATTCAAGATACCTGCACTGTGGGAGAATGGGAGATGCGATCGCTGTCGGTTGCCGTTTGGGGGATGGCAGAGTATCAGAAGGCTATTTGAGCGAAGTGTTTTTCTTGATAAAGTTCGTGTTCAGCAGCTACCAGTAACTTTCGCGATGCACTAGAAGCTTTCGTTAGTCCGCTGCAACACAGTTGTTAAACTGCTTTGCCGAAAAAAGTCCTCTACAGAGACTAAGTAATGTCACAGGATAACACGCTCAATTCACCCAACTTTGCTTTCCTAAAGGTTCACGAACCACTGTTAGTAAGCTTAGGGACGCTGGCAGAGCAATACTTTGCCACTGACCCAGTAACCTGTTTGATGAAACTGCGTCAGTTTGGGGAAGTCTTGGCGCAATTGGTCGCCGCGAATGCTGGTCTTTACAAGAGTGACACCGATGAATCCCAAATTGAGTTACTTAACCGCTTACGGGATAAGGGCTTTCTTCCTGGTCGGATTAACCAATTCTTCCACGAGTTACGCCGCGCGGGAAATGATGCCAACCACGCCCTATCGGGCGACCATCGCGCAGCATTAAGTAACTTAAAGTTGGCCAGGGAACTGGGTATCTGGTTTCACAAGAGTTTTGGTAGAGATACGAACTTTAAAGCTGGGGCGTTTATTCCACCACCTGACCCGGTGAGGGAAACCGAGGCACTCAAGCAGGAGTTAGAACGGCTGCGGCAGGAAGCCAACGAAAGCCGAACGGCTGTGGAAATGGCGTTAGCGAAAGTAGCGGAAGAGGCGCAACTGAGACAGTTAGCCGAACAGTTGCTGCAAGACGCTGAAGCAGAAGCAAAAGAAGCCTTGAACCATCTGACTCAACTGCAAGCGAGTGCTGTTAGTCAGCCCCCTGAAGTTCTACAACAAACCATTAGCCAAGCACAGCAGGCGGAGAAGGAAGTTGTTCTGGATGAGGCAGAAACACGTCGTTTAATTGATGCTCAGTTGAGGGCAGGGGGTTGGGAGGTAGACTCAGAGGAACTTACCTATGCTAGTGGCACCCGTCCTCAAAAGGGGAGAAACTTAGCGATTGCAGAATATCCCACAGCAGACGGACGCGCTGATTATGCGTTGTTTGTGGGATTGCAAGTTGTGGCGGTCGTGGAAGCCAAGCGCAGGAGTACAGACGTTTCCGGTGCAATTGACCAGGCGAAGCGCTACAGTCGGGGCTATCAAATCAAGGGGAACGAAACCTTACCAGATGGCAGTCCTTGGGGTGAGTTTAAAGTGCCGTTTGTCTTTGCAACTAATGGCAGAGAGTTTTTAGAGCAACTGCGGACGAAAAGCGGTATTTGGTTTTGTGACTTACGCCGTCCTGAAAACTTGCGCCGTCCTTTACAAAGTTGGTATTCTCCCCAAGGATTACTCGATTTACTCGAACAAAACATTGAGGAAGCGCATCGGAAGCTGGCTCAAGAAGAGTTTAACTACAACTTCACGCTGAGGGAGTATCAGAAAAAGGCAATTCAGAAGGTTGAGGCAGCGCTTGCCTCTGATAAGCGGCAACTCTTGGTGGCGATGGCGACGGGGACGGGAAAAACCAAAACCTGCATTGCTTTAGTCTATCGGTTGTTAAAAACTAAGCGCTTTCGTCGGGTGCTGTTTTTGGTAGACCGCACAGCGTTAGGGGAACAGGCGGCGAATGCGTTTAAAGATACTCGGATGGAGAGTCTTCAGACATTTTCCGATATTTTTGAGATTAAGGAATTGGGAGAGCGGGACATTGACAGCGATACTAAAGTTCATATCGCTACTGTCCAAAGCTTTGTCAAACGCTTGCTTTACCCTTCCGATGAAACGACGATCCTAACCGTTGACCAGTATGACTGCATTGTGGTGGATGAGTGCCATCGGGGGTATTTGCTTGACCAAGAGTTGAGCGAAACAGAATTAACGTTTCGGGACTTCAACGATTACATTTCTAAGTATCGGCGGGTGCTGGATTACTTCGATGCGGTGAAAATTGGTTTGACGGCAACTCCAGCGCTGCACACGACGCAAATCTTTGGAGAACCTGTTTACACTTACAGCTATCGGGAAGCGGTGATTGATGGCTGGTTGATTGACCACGAACCGCCCTATCGGATTAGGACTGCCCTTTCTGAAGATAGTATTGTCTGGAACCCAGGCGACCAGATGGAGTTTTTTGACCCCAAAACAGGGCAGCTAGATTTAGTTCACGCCCCGGATACTGTCCGGATTGATGTTGAGCAGTTTAATAAGCGGGTGGTAACGCAAGAGTTCAACCGAGTGGTTTGTGAGTATCTGGCGGAAAATATTGACCCTGCGTTACCAGGCAAAACGCTGATTTTCTGCGTTAATACCGATCATGCCGATATTGTGGTTGATCAATTGAAAATTGCTTTGGAAAACGAGTATGGTAGCGTCGAAGATGACTCGGTGCTGAAAATTACCGGGAATGCCGATAAGCCGTTGCAGTTGATTCGTCGCTTTAAAAATGAGGTCAATCCCAAAATTGCGGTGACAGTAGATTTGTTGACGACGGGGATTGATGTGCCGGAAATTTGCAATTTGGTGTTTATGCGGCGGGTGAATTCCCGGATACTTTACGAACAGATGTTGGGGCGGGCAACTCGACTGTGTGACGAGATTGGTAAAGAGGTGTTTCGGGTGTTTGATGCGGTAGATATATATACCGCCATCTCAAAGGTGTCCGAGATGAAGCCTGTAGTCAATAAGCCCGATTTTTCGTTTAGCCAGTTGGTCGATGAGTTGGGAACGGTGCAAGACTCGGCAGCGATCGCAAGTATTATTGATGAACTGTTGGCGAAGTTGCAGCGCAAAAAGCGATCGCTCTCGGATGACAGCAAGGAGGCAATTGAAACACTGGCGGGAATGCCTGTTGAGGGCATGGTAAGCCATTTACGCGAATCTAGCCCCAGTGAGGCGGCGCAGTGGTTGCGGGATAGAAAAGAAATTGCCCAAATGTTAGACCGACGGGATGGCGGGATGCAAGCAGTTCTCATTTCCCGCCATCAGGATGTGTTGAGGAGTGTGGAACGAGGCTATGGGGATGCCGAACGCCCGCAGGATTATTTGGACAGCTTTAGTGCCTTTTTGCGGGAGAATTTGAATAAGATTCCGGCACTGCTGGTGGTGACGCAGCGTCCGCGCGACTTAACGAGGGCGCAACTCAAGGAACTGCGTTTGTTATTGGATGCGGCGGGGTTCTCGGAAACTAACCTACAAGTGGCATGGCGGGAGACGACAAATGAAGATATTGCGGCTTCGATTATCGGGTTTATTCGGCAGGCGGCGTTGGGGGATGCGTTGGTGCCTTATGGCGATCGCGTGGATCAGGCGATGCGGAAAATTCTCTCTAGTCGCACTTGGACTGTACCCCAGCGCAAGTGGTTGGAGAGGATTGGTCAACAGTTGAAGGTCGAGGTTATTGTAGACCGGGAGGCACTAGACCGGGGACAGTTTAAGGCGCAAGGCGGTTTCGAGCGAATTAATAAAGCGTTTGATGGTCACTTAGAAGAAATTCTAGTAGAGATTAATGAAGGCCTTTGGTCGAATGTTGGTTAAAATGTGCAATGACTAAAGCAACCCAACTCATTAAAAAACTTGCAAGATTGAAGTATCTGTCGCTATCAGAGCTATTTGGGCTACAAGTTATGATTTACAGCGTAAATACTGTTGAAGATAATATTCGCCCTGCACTTTACCCTTGGTTAATATGCCGAATGAATCTGATGAGTTTGATGAATTACTGAAAAACTTTCACGGTGAAGAGAAAGAAGTTTCCATTTTGTTCGTAAATCTTTACGGAGTTGAGCGCTTAACTCAGCACATGGAAGTAGAAGCTCGCGTCGAGCTGTTCCACCACTATTTTCAAGTGATGGTGGAGACTGTTTTTGAACATCAAGGCACAGTAGATAAATACATTGGCTCAACGATTATGGTAGTTTTTAAGTCACCAATGCCCCTAGAAGACCATGCGCTGATGGCAATTAAAGCGGCATTGGCAATGCGAGAGCGACTACCAGAAATCAACAGTGCCTGGTTCCCAGAAGCGCAACATCCGCTAAGTATAGGAATCGGCATCAATACAGATCGTGTTTTCTGTGGTAATGTTGGTTCCCCTCAACGAATGGAGTTCACTGTGGTGGGGCATGGGGTGAATGTGGCTAATCACTTGAGTCAACAAACGCAGCAATATGGCGGCGACATTTTGATCGGTCAAAAGACGTATGAAAGTTGTGCCGAGTATGTTCAGGTCAGAGAAAGAGACTCGACCCAACTGAAACCTGAAGGAAACCCATTCAAGGTTTATGAGTTGATTGGATTAAATGCTTAATTTTTGTCGAGCCAAAATCTTGCTTTATGACCGCAACGACTGATATTGTCCAAAAACTCTGGAACCTATGCCACGTCCTGCGGGATGACGGCATTACTTACCTGCAATACGTCACTGAACTGACTTACCTGCTGTTCCTCAAGATGGCGCAGGAGACGGGGGTAGAAGACCAATTGCCCCAAGGGTTACGCTGGGCAGATTTGACGGCGAAAGAGGGGATAGAACAATTGACATTCTACCGCTCTCTGCTGCTGGAATTGGGATCTAAAGCTTCATCGCTACGGGTGCAGGCAATTTTTGCCAACGCTCAAACGGCGCTGAAACAACCGCGCATTTTAAGTAAGCTGGTCGAAAGTATTGATAAGTTGGACTGGTATTCTGCCAAGGAGGAAGGGTTAGGCGACCTCTATGAGGGGCTGTTAGAGAAGAATGCCAGTGAGAAGAAGTCCGGGGCAGGGCAGTATTTTACGCCGCGTCCGCTGATTGACTGCATGGTGTCGTTGATTAAACCGCAAGCGGGGGAACTGATACAAGACCCAGCAGCGGGAACGGGAGGGTTTTTGATTGTGGCTGACCGCTATATTAAACAGCGCACGGATGATTTGTTTACCCTTTCGGAAGCTGACCAGGTGTTTCAACGGCAGCAGGCGTTTTATGGCATGGAGTTGGTGCAGGATGCCCACCGCTTGTTGTTGATGAATATGATGCTGCACGGGATTGAGGGGGAGGTGACTTTGGGGGATACCCTTTCACCGGATGGGCAGCGGTTGGCGAAGGCTAAAGTGATTTTGACGAATCCGCCTTTTGGTACGAAGAAAGGGGGTGGCAGTCCGACGCGGGATGATTTTACTTTTCCCAGCTCGAACAAGCAGTTGGTGTTTTTGCAGCACGTTTATCGCAGTCTGCTACCCGAAGGACGGGCGGCGGTAGTGTTACCAGATAATATATTGTTTGAAGATGGGCAGGGGCGCAATGTCCGTGCTGACTTAATGGATAAGTGCAACTTGCATACGATTTTGCGGCTACCTACGGGGATTTTCTACGCCCAAGGGGTCAAGACGAATGTACTGTTTTTCCAAAGGGGAACGACGGAGAAAGGCAATACTAAGGAAGTGTGGGTGTATGACCTGCGGACGAATATGCCCAGTTTCGGGAAGCGGATACCTCTGATGCGATCGCATTTTAATGAGTTTGAGTTGGCGTATGGGGATGACCCGAATGGGAAGACTGGGCGTGTTGACGAAGGAGAAACGGGGCGATGGCGCTGTTTTACCCGTGAGGAGATTGCCAAGCGGGGGAATAATCTCGATATTTCTTGGTTAAGGGATGAGAGTTTGCAGTCGGAGGATGGGTTGCCCGAACCGGAGGTGATCGCGGCTGAGATTATGCTAAGGTTGCAGACGGCGATGGAGGAGATGGAAGCGCTGACGATACTGTTGGACGATGAGGAAGAGACTGAAACCGCGCTTCTAGACCCAGAATTATTGAATAGTGAAGGTTTAGCTTAAATAATTAAATGAGAGAGAAAGAGGGCTTATTTGATTTACCTGAGAGTTGGTCTTGGACTATTGCAAGTGAAGTCTGTGCTTCTGTTAGGGACGGAACACATGACACGCCTAAGTATGTTGAGAAGGGAATTCCTTTGATAACTTCTAAGAACCTAAGAGAAGGTGAATTAGATTTCTCAACAGCAAAGTTTATTAGTCTTGAAGACCACCAACAAATTAGCATTCGCTCAGGTGTTGAAGATGGTGATGTCCTATTTGCAATGATTGGAACAGTTGGAAATCCTGTTCTAGTCAAAGCTGATAAGGAATTTAGTATAAAAAATGTAGGTCTTTTTAAAAAGAATGATTCTGTTATTGATTCAAGATACTTAAAATTTTGGCTGTCTAGTTTCACTTTAGATAAGCTGATTGAAAAGCAAAGTTTATTAAAAGGAACTACTCAAAAATTTGTTCCTCTCGGTAACCTTAGAAATTTACCAACTCCTCTTCCACCCCTCAACGAACAACGCCGCATAGTTGCCAAGATTGAGGCGTTGAAGGCTCGGAGCCAGCGGGTGAAGGAGGAACTTGAGGCGATCGCCCCCCTCTTAGACCAGTTCCGTCAATCAGTCCTCGCTGCCGCTTTCTGTGGCGACCTCACCGCTGATTGGCGAGAGAAAAACCCTGATGTTGAACCTGCAAGCCGCTTGTTACAGAAAATTTTGAAAGCACATGAATTGGCAGGAGGACATAAACGAGGAAATGCAGCTCCACCTACAGATGGTGTTCATAACTTAACTTCCGAGACATTTCCTCAAACGTGGGAAATAGCTGAATTAAAGGATATTTGTGAACCTGGTCGCCCTATAACTTATGGAATTTTAAAACCGGGTTTTGATGTACAGGATGGTGTACCTTATATTCGAGTTGCAGATTTTCCCAATGACCAGCTTAATCCAGAAAGCATTAGAAAAACTTCCAGTGAAATAGATGCACAGTATGCAAGGTCTAGATTGAAGACAGGGGATTTACTACTTTCTATCCGAGGAACTGTTGGTCGTTTATGTAAAATTCCTACTCTATTAAATGGAGCTAATATTACCCAAGACTCGGCCAGATTAAGTATTCAATCAAACGTATCCTCTGACTATGTTTTTTTGTTTATTAAAGCTCAATCAACTCAACAGAGAATGCAAAAGGCGATTAAAGGAGTTGCAGTTCGAGGAATCAATATTGGAGATGTTAGAGCCATACAAATACCGTTACCACCGTATTTAGAGCAACAAGAGCTTGTTCGCCGAGTAGAAGCTCTCCTCAAAACTGCTGACTGCATTAAGCAACAATACAAAGAAGCAAAATCCCATTTAGACCAACTCGATCACTCGATCCTTGCCAAAGCATTTCGAGGCGAACTGGTTCCCCAAGACCCCAACGACGAACCCGCCTCCGTCCTATTAGAACGCATCCGCGCCGAACGGGAGAAGCTGGATACAAAGAAAAAGGCAAAAGGTAAAAGTGAAAAGAAAAGCCGCAAGGCACAACCTGAACCCGCAGAACCGAAACAATTGAGCTTACCGGGATTCGAGTAACCCTGTAGCTCGCGTCAAAGCCACCATCACTCAGAACAATTACTGCGTCAGAACCTAATGCTATTCAAAACGTTGAGAAAAGGGGTATTGGCTCGGGTCATCGTAGGTGCAGCCGTGATAGTATTTGCGATCGCCCTACAACTCTGCTCAATCTCAGCATATCGACTTCCCGCCTGAAAGCAAGAAAACCCAAAACGCGATCACTTAGAGCAGTCAAGATGTCACTTTGGCGAACTTTACCGGACATGGCTTCAGGAATCTGATGAATCCTTAACCAAACTCCTCTGTTGCCCGAAGCTGGTCAAATTCTGTTGTAAACGTTGATGAATGCGATCGCTCCAAAACGGCACAACAGGCAAACCTTGATTAATCGTTTTCAACGCCCAACCACTGTCAAAGCTTACCAAATATCGCCACTTTTAATCCAATAACAGCATAAACCGTTTCATCTGCCCTTCTAACACAGACGGCTGAAACAGCCACGACTCAATAGCTTTAAGAGTTTCCAGTATTTCCTGACATAGCTCAAAACTCAAACCCATAGACAGCATAATATTCCATCACAGTCAGCGCCAACAAGTCCATTGGCGAATAATAGACATTTCGACCCTCAGCACTCTTGATCCCACTTTCCGCACCCTCCACTGTCACAATCGGTTTTGGCGGAATTTTGTGAACCCAACTAATCATTTTTTATACACACAAGTTGGAAATTGGACTTGCGATCGCCAGTTCAATTTCGCCAAACTCCGAAAATTCGTAGTGTGACAGTTCAGGGTGCGGAATGTGGGTTAGACTGGCAAAGCTAGGTCAGATTCCTCTTCCGTCTCTTCATCCTCGACGATTGCAAATTCGCTGATGTAATCTCGCACTACACGCTCGAAGAACAGGGGAGCAGGTAAACTTGACCAGTCGCTGTAGTGACCGAACCTATAGCGCAGAGATTCTACAAGGGAAGCAAGGCGATCGCAATCATCTTTTTCCTGTCGCAAGGTAACAACAATTTCAAGAGGATTGGGAGTTGGCCATTGTCCTGTAAATGGGAGATAAGTTCCGAGATGGTGCAATTCTAACCGAGCTTTGTTATAAACTTTGGCTTTAGAAGCATCAGATTTTTTAACAGGAGTGTTGATTTCTATCGCTCGATAGCAACTTTGACCGCGTTTTTTTCCTGGCTTGTTATTTCTTACAGATAGATAAGCAACACAACCAGTTTGATTAATTTCGCTGTTTTGATTAGTTGGAGTCAGCCGAAATAACTTCATTGCACTGGAGGCAGAGGGAATTTCAAAGGTTGAAGTTAATTCTTCTTTTCTTCGCGTATCTTCCAGAACAGTTTCTGCAAAACATCTTACTTTTTTATCGAGAATTCCAGGGGCGAGGTCTTGGCGAATCCGAACTATCCGTGCGCCTTTCCACACGTCTTGCATCCGCTCATACTGCTGACCGAGGTTAATTTGATTTGCATTCATTTTAGAATCGGCAAGCCAAGGCCAAAGTTGCACACAGTTGGAAGAATCAATCATCACTAATGGTTGATTTCCCTCGTCTACAGAATTGGAAATAACCTGCTTGACAAATTTCATGAAACGAATTTCACGCCCCTTTTTGTCAGTAGCCAGTTTCACGGGGGAAATTTGGGAAATGAAGGCGATTGCATCCGAAAACTTACTCCAAGGACTGATTTGTAAATTATTACCGTTTTCATAGGCGCAACACAGTTCAGACTCGCCTGTTTCCACCTTGAGACGCATAGCAACTGGCAAAAATGTAATGCCAATATCACCGCGAACTCGACCTTTCTGTTTGCGGACGATGGTAATTCCTATAATTTCTTTAGGTCTGGCTTCTACTGGAATGTCTTTTAGCCACTGGTCAACCTTTTCCTTGACATCATCAATGCGACCAGAATGAGCTGAAAGTAAGTCTTTTAGAGCAGCTTGCACTCGATGGGAAAAATTATCTAGTTTGAGAGTTTTTTTCTCCTTAGTTGTTTCAATGGGTAGCAGAAACTGCGCGCAGGAACCAGCGATTGTAGCCAGTGCTTGACGGGATGAGGGTTTATTAACCGAATCATCATGTTTCTTGTTTGGATACCATTCCGATGCCATTACGAGGCAAAAAGTGCGCTGTTTGCGTAAAGCCAGTTTTTTGACGATCGATTCCCAGGCTTTTATTCGGTGGCGCGATCGCTCTTTCGCTTTCAAATTTGCATCGGGAAAGGACTCTCTGGGCCCGTGAGTGTTTGCTGGCAACCGATTAGCTATGAGTTCGATATCACTACCCCAGAGAAGGGGAATTATCGCTTGCAGCATTTTCACTTCGGTTTGACATTGTTCTTCATAAAAGACAACAAGCAACAGTTTTTCATTAGGATATAGCCGACGCATAGCTTCCTGGTTTGCCTGAATTAAAGCTTTGAGTTCTTTTAATTGAGACACTAATTCAAAGGCTTTTTTGCCTCCGTCAATATTTTCTAACTTGATGTCAAGGTGTTTAGTCAGCAAGCTGTTTAACTCATTGTCCTCAAAGCTTTCTAAATATTTGGGAGTAAAATCAGAACAGTCACCTTTTTCAATAATTTCTAAAGCAGCACCTAACAGAGTAGGCAGATTAATCATGCGCGAGGCTGTATTGTCTTTTTTGTGGCTTTCACCTTTGATTTTCACGGGTGAGTAATTCTCGAAAGATTTGAAGCCAATGGGCTGGAGAATTTCGGCAATCTTTTCAAAAGCTTCCAACTTATCAATTTCCGGTACGCCTACGTCAATCCCGTGTTTCCCTTCTTGCAATCCGTTGCGGTGAGTTAACACCACTTGGCAGCTATCCGTTGAAGCTTTCCCCAATGCAATTTGAGAACCATCAATATTTTGACCGTCAGGCGTTTTTATCGGGAGTTTTAGCTTGCCGCGCAAGGCTTCAAAATCTTTATCGATCGCCCAAAACCAATTTTTCTTTTTGTCCTGTTGATTTTTATCCTGTTTTTCGGACTTAGAAAGCACCGTGTAGCGAAAGGTGCGATCGCTGTAGTTTTGAGAAAAGACAAACCCGCTAATATTTGCTGAGTTATAGCGTGCAGGTTGTAACCCACTTAACCAGCGGCGTTTGGAAACATCTATCTTCAATAAAGGTTGGTGCAAAGAAGGATAGGTAACAACTTCTAAGCTTACCACCAAACTGAATTTTCCTGTAGTGTCGGGTAGGGCGATCGGATCGGTAATCAATTCGGCCATCCCAGTTGTGAGGCTACCGCTGCTGGAAATAACGCGCTTCATTGTTCCTAGCCCCTGAAAAATCTCTTTTCCGGCGATCGCGCGAGCTGCATAATCGACTAACACCCGATAATCATAAGTCTTTCTAGCCTGAGCTGTTCCTGTTGCTTCTGACCATTTCCAAGGTAAAACTTGAGACTCAGACGGAGTAATTGTTAACAACTCCTTTCGATCATGCAAATCTTCCAAACTGTCGATAACTTCCAATAGCCCATCTTCTTTTTCAGAAAAAGGTTTTAGGAAATTTGTTATCCATTCGTTGATAATTGGGCGTAACGCTTTCTGGATATCTTGTGTACTTTCGGAATTTAAGTAAGCAAATGGTTCCGGATCTTTTCCACTTTTGGAATTCAACGAAAACAGACTCAAACCTACATTTGACTGAATCCGCGCGGCACTGTCAAGTCCTACTTCTAACAAACCTAGCAGGGACGAATAAGGGAGATTTTTACTAGCTGAATCGCCCTTGGTAGCAGCTTTTTGGATTGTCGAAAGCTCATGCAAAGCAGATTTTGTCCAAGCTAGCTTCAAGCCTTTGACTGTTACTGGCTCGATATTATCTGGCACGGTAAAAGCTAGGGGAATCACTTTCAGACTTTTGGGCTTGCCGAGAGGAATGTAAAGGGTGTCTGAAAGCACAGTCGCTTCAGTTGCTTCGTCATCATCGGATTCAAATTCGTCAAAATTTTCGTCATTCATGGTTGCATCTCCAATAATACAATACGGTTCAGTTAAGCCCGATCCCCCCTAGCCAACCCCTACTCCCCTTAATAAGGGGGACAAGAGAACCCGGTTCCTTTGGTGGGAGTGCGTCCAGGACTGCTTTCCTTCACCGTCATCATCGAATTTAATTTTGTCAAAATTTTCGTGGTTCATGGTTACATCTCCAATAAAGATGAAAAATCATCAAAATCGTCTTCTTCCTCTGTCAAACCTTCTGAATCCCGTAAACTTGGCGGGTAAACTACGCCCTCAATGCGTTGCAGAGGATCGAGAAATGCACCGTAAAGTTCTTGATAAATTTCTCGAATCACTGGCTCGGGATGCTTGACGCATTCTTCTAAAATAATTCGCATTTGAACTAACATACTGTCCCGCCCAGAGTCAGGTTCCTTTTTAGTGGATTTAATTGCCCAAGCTGCATCGACAAAGTAAACTTGTACCGGACACCCATTTCGCATCCCGCGCCCGATGGTTTGCAAAATTCCCACCATCTGATTTGCCGTAAACGGTTTGAATAAATCTTCACCCAAACGGCTAGCCATTAGAGGTTCGCGCAACAGCCGATTCGCCGTTTTCCAGAGTTGTTTTCTCGACTGTTTCCAAGCATTAGAAATTGCTGGCAAATCTGCTGCTTCAGTAAAAACTCGACTGTCAAATTCTTGGGTAGCTTTTCCAGCTAGGCTGTACAAAAGTTGCGTATCGTCAGTCGTCGGGTGGGGACGGGTGAGGAAATAAATTGTACCAATGGCTGCATCGAGTTTCCTATCTCCTTTGGTGAAAACAATATTTACGCCTCTACCGATCGCCAACAGCGGAAAAATGATAATATCGCAAGTTTCATCATCTCCTAAAGCCTCGCACTGAGCAGTTGTAACAAAATCTGTTGGTTGCTCTCCGGGTTTGAGTAAATTAACAACTGCTTTGGTTCTTTTGCCGATTTCTGGATGATAATCGTTGATAAATTTCTTAATGGTACGAGCTTGTTCGTAGCTGTTAACAATTAAGGCTGCTTTGCGGTAAATATCATGTCGCACGTCAAACTTGAGGATGGATTTGTAAATCTCAGATTTCTGGTTTCCTCCCCGCACCAGCGCGTCTACCATTTTTTCTAAATTGCGATCGCGCAGTTCGCCTGCACCGCTATATCGGAGAGGTTCATCGCCCCGTTCGCGATCTGGCAGCCATTTGAAGCGGTAGATGCTCTTTTTGGGATCGTGTTCTGTTTGGCGCGGTTTCAGGAGATAATCCGGCCCAGAGTTAATGTGATAAGCAGGACTTGCTTCGAGAAATGAGGTAGCGGAAGTCATTAAAACTGCCGGCCCTGTAAGTTCGCCATCTGCCTCAAATAACTGATGAAAACGGTGCATTAACATCCGAGGCGCGCCCACAAAAATGATATAAGACAGTTTTACATTGCGAGCTTGAGTTCGAGTAGTTTGTGCCGATTCAAAACTGTATTTTACGCCAGAAAAAGACCCCAAAATATTCTCAGGGATTAGTTGTCGCAGTTCGGGTGTTGCGGTTGATTCGACAATCGGTTCCCGAATCAGTCCTTCTGCTACCATTGTTCTCGTTTCAGGCACGATCCGCTGATAGCCTAAAATCACAAAAGTAACGCAAACAAGTAAGGTAATCGTATCCTGAGCTTCGGCTGATGCAGTGGCATCCTTAAAACACAAAGGTAAAAATAATTCGGCAATTTCTTTAACAATTTTGTCGCGCCGTTCGATCAGATTCTCTGCTAAATAACGACGAAAATAAAGAATTTGAGTTTCCCATTGGTGTTTGAGGGTTTCGCCGTTGAGTCCCAGCCTTTGAGCGCACAGCTCCAGGTTGAGCCGATCGTCCGGTTCAATGCCAGTGCGATCGTAAAAAGCATGGTAAGCTGCCGTTTCCCAGAATTCAGTTAAGGCTCGACTTTTGCTAAATCCTTGTTTGACTTCTTCTTCGTCGAGGCGATCACGTTTAGAAGTTTTCTCAAAGCCATCCAACAAATCGCTGACAATTCTTAGAACGGTTAATAACTGATTCTCATAGCGTTTGCCGACTGGCGATGAGGGCATATTTTGAACGGCAGTAATTAACGATGTGTTACGATCGCCAAATTCCGATAAATCACGGCTGTAATGTTCTACATTGCGATCGAACAATCGATAATTTTCACCACGAGCAAAACGATTGTGAATTTGTTCTTGAATAACTAAATGGATAGAATCTGCCGCACCTGAAAGTTTTAAAGTGGCTGCACCGTAAGCATCCAAATTAGATTGCACCATATCTGCTTCATCAAAAACTACGACATCGAATGTCCGGGCAATTAATTCAAAATAACGAATGCGATCGCGAATGGCATGGGGTGGTACTTCCGTATCCATTGAGAGAACGTGGCCGACCCAAATATCAGCATCTAGCAAATCGCGGGGTGCTTTGTGGCGACCGCACATCGTCCAAACGGGACAAAGATATTTTTTCATCTCCCCTTTTTTGCCACCGCTTTGTAAAATTTGATTGCAGGGTGCATAACCAAATTCCCACATTGAAGTGTCAGCAGTTGAAAAAGCAGGCAAGACGCAATTTAAGCCAAAAGTTTCTGCCTGTTCCAAACTATAGGCAAAGCCGCCATTTCCCCCTAATGCTGCGATCGCCTCGGCAATATTGTTAGCGTGTCGGCGACGAGTTCCATCGCTTTGACCGACTAGCATTCCCACTTTAACTTCGTGAAATGCTAGTTCTGCCATGTACTGTCTAGCAACTTCAATGGAGGGAAAGACAAACATCGCTTTATAACCGCGTTTTCCCAACCACACAGCTATCAATACCAGCAAAGTTGTTTTGCCCGATCCAGGCAGTCCAATTAAGTGCTTGAGGCCTTCTAATTCGATGACTGTTTCTTCCCGCAAACCCTTACCAATTTCTGGGACTTTAAGCGCAAAATGTAGAAACCGTTTTACCCAGTTACCCTGTCTTTTTTCAGGGTGATTTGCTTCGCGTTCATCCATCTCAACTGCTAACTCATACAGTTCCGAAAGGGGAATGCGGATTTTTGCTTTCGGCAAGCGAGCGAGGGAATGGGTGCGGCGCGGCGCAAGTGGGGCTGCGATCGGCCCAATTGGCACTCTCGCGGCTGTTGTTTCTTCACCTAAAGCAACGGCCATTTGCTGGCGGGGATCGGCAAAGGTGGCGCTGTAAAATTGGTGTGCCAAAGGCTGGCCCAGAATTTGACGCGCTTGGGCAATTAAAGGGTCTTCTAGGGGGTCTGTGCGTTGAAAGTGAAGTGTTTCTAAGTTAATTTTATAGGTTCCTTGAGTTTTGTTGCGGTAGTGGCGATCGTTATAAATAGCAACTGCGTGTTTCACTGACTGTTCTGTTACGTAAGCCAGCGACATCAGGCGCATATTGAAAATGGCTTGGCGGGCTTTTGCCAACGCGGGTGCATTGATGATACTCGCCATTCCCGATATCGTTAAAGGGGCATATTCTAGGGAATTAGTCTCGATAAATTCTGCCATCAAGACACACAGCCAGCAAATGCGATCGACCCCAGTCCAGAAATCCGGTTTAGTTCTCATATTTAATTTTCTTTAACAACTGTATGACTTGTGAAACCGACAGAATTTCGAGAGTAGCTGGATCGCCTTTTTTATCGATCGCAGACTGAAAAGTAGAGAGGTAATCTGGCCGCTCCTCAATTAATTGGTCGCTGACGGCAATGATGCGGCGACGGTAGTGAACCAGCCCCCCGATGCCAGTGCGGTTGAGGCGCAAAGCAAGGGAGACAGGACTGGTGTATGACTTAGCATCAATGCCGATATTGCGACCGTTAATTCCTACATCGCATAGGTCGGATTCTGGGTAAAGTTCGGCATCTAGTCCGTTTTTTATGGCTGCCTCAAAAATTGCTAATTCGTCGATTGCCGGCCCAGTCCAATAGGTTAAAATTTGTGGCTGGGCGATGAGCAAGCGGTCTTGGTTTGGGTCTAATTTCTCCGAAACTTTTGCTTTTGAGGAGTTGTGACCGAGGCATTGGCGAATCGGACATCGCCCATCGGAAAAAAGTTTTCGATGGGGATAGGGGCGCATCAGCGTACCGCAATACGCGCAGCGATGAGCGTGTCCGTCAATTAACCAGAGATCGGGCACACTATCAAAAAAGGTGTCAACAATCATTCCCTGTAAAGGGGTTAAATCGTTGTCACGTAAGTAGTCTAAAAGTTGGTGTTCTCCGATGAGCGATCGGCTGCCAAATAGCGATCGCAAAGCCGTATAAGCTTTGTGCTGGCGGCGAATCCCCAATCGTTCAGTTGCCTCGCGCAACCGTTGGTACAGGCGGTGTTCGATGATATTATCTTCGCCAAAAGTACCTTTACTGTTGGCAATTACTGCACAATCTTGGGTTGGTACTCGCAAGTCTGGATCGATGAGAATTACTTGACCAGAGTCAAAATCGGCGTGACAAAAAATATCTAAGTCCCACTTATCAAGGGGATATCTAGCACGTTCCAAAACGGTATGCACGCACGCGGCGCGATCGCTTTTTCCAGATTCGATATACAGCCTGCCCAACTTGCACATAGCCCGATAAAGTTCCGATGGCATACTATCGTCTTGGCGAACGATGTCTCGATTGAGAATTCTTGTGTATTGTCGCAGAATTCCCTGGGCCAGCAATATAACAGTATCTTCAGCGAGATCGATCGTGCTGGCGTGTCCTGTGGGTAATGGCAATGTCGTTGTTTGCATTTGTGGCAACCAGGTGGGGTCTTGACCATCAGCCTCGGCAAGAATTTGTTGCTCCAAAGTTGCGTCCGGGAATGAGGGTAAAACTTGAGCGATCGCCGCCAGTGTCCAGCCCCGCTTCAGCAGCAGCGCCACTGCCAATCCCTCCAGAATTTGGCGAAATCTAAATTCTTGCCCTTTGGGTTGCGACAAGAGCTGCTTCGATCTCCACAGCCGGACTGTTCGCACCGCAGGCGGTTCCACAGACAACCCAAGCTGCTCAATTTGGCGCTTAATTTCCTTGGCGATCGCCTCAGCAGTTCCCTGCCACTGACGAATATCCTCAAAGTCCATGACTGTAAAGCACCTAGCTTTTTACATTTATATGTTTACACTAAACGATGTAAATAAAAATGTCAACCAGTTTTTTCGCCTTATAGCGACAAACCGGTTAAAATGAGTTATTTCCCCTGAAAGCTTCCCACAGCAAAGATTCCCAAAGCGGTACAACTAAACAAATACCCATCATTAGCGTTAATCAGCGGTTAAAAATAAAAAACTTAAAGTCCGCTAGCATGAAAAAGTGATCGCCACCATCCGGCTACAGCGATCGCACAATATCAAGAGAATCCTTATCCCTAAGCCTCTTCTTTTAACCCATCCTCCAACAGCATCCGCACTCTGGTCCACTTTCTTGCGCCCCGTCTTTGCGGCTAACATCGACAGTTTGCGGTGCAGAGTTTCGGACATATCCACAGTAAACCTGACCGTCGCTTCTTTATCGGGTGCTGTTTGCTCATCAAACTAGGCTCCTTTGATTGAATCCGAACTGGTTCTGGTGCAGATGCTTCCGGCTGCTGTGGTTTGGCAATTGGCAATGCAGCTTCTGGTGTTATGGGTGCTGGCGATATTTCCGCTGCCTGGGATGCTTGTGGTGCTGGCAATACATCTAGCGCCCCACTTTTGGAGGACTGCATTGAGAAGCTCACCTGTCGTAACTCCAACTCAAGCAGTTATGTCTCAAGAGTTAGACACCAACCCCACTTCAGCCTCAGTACGCGGGCAAGCAAAAGATACACTGCTGGAACGCCAGTCCAGTAGAATGATTCTCAACGAAAAAAAAGGCTGTTTCAGCGTTCGACGCTCGACGAAAAATTGGCCGGAACCTAATGCAGCAGGTTCTACTGGACTGATGCTCTAGTACCTTGCTCGGAAACAATACTGCGTTTCCACTCAGAGCTACCTGCATAATTGTCGGCTGGCGGTGCCCATAAGTAAGTAGTAAGCTTTCTAAGTTCTCTTACAGCCTCTATGCTCACATCGATCGCACCTTTCCTGCTGCCGCTCAGCAACATCTCCAACCCCGTACCCGCGAACAGTCTGCAATGGAGTAGCTGCCCGGGCTCAGGCATAGCTTCCAACTAGGCGAGTCAAGTTTCAACTAAAAAATCCCGTTTCAATTTTTCCTTTATTGTTATTGAAGAATTAGCTAAGATGCCCAACCCTTTTAACCAGGAAATTATTCCCAGACTGCCCGATCGTCGAGATAACGGCGAGAATTTTTTTACCTATCTCATGCTGGCAACCCGCAATCGTCGCCCTGTCATTCAGTGGCAAAATTCTGCTGAACTCAAACGCAACTTTGAGTTATACCAAGGACGAAACTACGCACTTTCACAGTTGTGCATTCAGCAAAATCAAAGTAAAAGTATAGCCAATTTTTGGAGGCAGATAGCAATTGATAATCCTTCGCCGATCGCCCAAGACTGGGAACCCGAAAATAGGAAAACGCTAGCTTTAAAACACTTGGCCAGTTACTTTGAAAAAAGCTGCTACTACGCAGCTAGAGAAGTATGGTCAAAGTCAACAGAATGCCCTTGGGAGGACTATTTCTGCAGCGCTCGCGTTTTTCTTTACAATTCCGATAATCTTTTGAGGTTGTTAAGGTCTTATAATATTTCTCATCAGACTTCTTTAGATACCTACATTCAGCAAAGTTTGATAAGATTTATCAAATCTGAATCAGGTGTCCGTAAGTTCTCGCCCTGGCGACTGCTAACTACCAAAAGTGATATAGAGCTTCACGAAGCTCTCCAAAAATATGGATATCTAGAACCTTATCTTTCTCAATTTAAATTTGCACGCAAATATTTTAAACAAGTTTATCGATTTAATAAGGTTAATAATCTCGCAATTCGGCAAAGAGGGCAAACATGGCCGGATGCTGACAGCGAAGACTTTCAGGCAGCCGCAGAGTGTTACAATGCAGAAAAGTCGCTGCCTTCAGCACCACATGAAGTATCGGCGGGTGCAAGCATCAGCGGAAAGCAAATGCAAGCTTGGATAAAAATCTGCATTGCTGCGTTACAAAGTTATCCCAAATTCATCAATTCTCCACTCCCCTTAGAAGTGCTTCAGGAAAAAGACCCTCAAGCATTGTCGGATGAGTCAGAGCTAGAAAAGCCACATATAGACGAAGTAGAAGATTCGGATACCAAAGCAACGGAACAGTCCTACAAAACTGACTCTGCTTTTCGCAAACAACTAGAAAGCTTTAAACCCGAACAGCACACACTTCTCTTACTTTATTACGGTGCTGGATTCAAGCAAAAGCAACTAGCTATTCAATTGAATATGAACCAGTCATCCATTTCTAGACGACTTGATGCTATTAAAATTAAACTCCTACAAGCTATGATAGAAATGTCCCAGCCCCATCAATGGGTTGCCGATCGTGTAGTGGGGTGGCTACAGAAAGATTTCCGCGCTCCTCTGCACTCAGATTTAATTCAACTCGCTTTAGTTCAAGCAATTAAAGAACTTGAATCTGAAGAACAAGAGGTTTTACGCCTCCGGTACGGTCAGCAGGTAGCGGAAGAGAAAATCGCCACTGAGTTGGGCATGGATGTGTTAGCGGTCAGTGCCATAATATCTCAAGCTCAGCATAAATTGCAGGCAAATTTAATCAAGGAACTGAATACTTGGGTGAACGACTATGTGGAAGAGTGGCTAGTAAATTTTTATCACGCTGCTGGTCAAACTCTGAATCTATCTCTAGGGGGTAAAAATACCTCTCAAACTCTTGATACTATGGTTCAAGAATGCTTGCAAACTTTGATGATTTCTAAAAAAGGAGAATAATAAAATGTTTCAATTAAGTCAATTACAGCCTTTTGATTCTGAGAATTCTAACCTGTTACGGTTAACAATTAACGAAGCTGACCAAGAAATTGCTTGGCAGCAAGCTCAACATCATTCTAATCCGATTTCTCGTTATAATGCTTATCTCAATGGCGCTTGTTTAAACGCTGTCTTGAACTGGTTATCAGAATGGCTGGCCGGAGAAGCATTCCCTCAACCTTCAGTCTGGCACAGTCAGGATATTTCTAGCATTTGGGAAGTGGTGAATGGCACTGCAATTCAAATTGGCGATACTAGATTAGTATTAATCCCCAGTGACGAGGGAGATTTGGAGGAATTGTGTGTACCCCAGGAGTGGGTTGATATTCCTAACTGGAGTGCTGACTATTATATCCCTGTGCAGGTGAATTTGGATGGTGATGAGGATGAGTGTTGGATGGAGGTATGCGGGTTTGCGACGCATCGGCAACTGAAGAATGAAGGCAGATACAGCCCGGACGATCGCACTTATGCTTTGCCAACAAATAAATTAACCGAATCTCTGGTTGTCGTGCAAATTACTCTAGGGTTAAACTTGCAACAAGAAGTCTCACTCTTGCCAAGCTTATCCGAGGTGGAATCGGCTGAATTATTACATAAATTGGGTAATTCATCGGTGTATTCTCCCCGGCTGCTAGCCCCATTTGCACAGTGGGCATCTTTCTTGACTAATGATGAATACAGGCAACAAATGTATAATCAGCGTTTAGGAATTATTCAGGAACCAGTATTAGCTGCTGCGCCCTCTGTGCTGGTTAAAAGTGAAGCACGTTTAGTTGAGTGGGCAAAGACTTGTATTCAAGCTGGGTGGCAGACGATTGATGACATACGTGAGAAGTTTGGAATATTAGATTCTGGTTTAATGTCTGCGATGGAAGGTGGAGGCTACCGGTATGGTGGTTCTAGCAGCCAGAAGGGAATTCCTACGCTGATTGAATTATTGCGCGATCGCAATAAAGGGAATCAATGGCGGGCTGCCGAATTATTAGGTTGCGTTGGGGTGGGAAATCAGGAGGCGATTTCAGAATTGACTAACTTGCTGAAAACTACAGAAGATGATGATGTGCGCTGTCAAGCTGCCGTCAGTTTGGGAAAACTTGACCCCCAAAATTCCGCTGCGGGAGTGAGAATTGGTAAAATGATTGAATTAACCATACAGCTTAATACTGTTCGTGTTTTGCTGGAAATAACTCTGTTACCTGAAGGAAGCGACCGAACAAATGTTTACTTGCGGTTATTGCCAGTCCAATCAAAAATTCTGCCGCTAAATCTCGAAGTATTTGTCCTAGATGAAGAAGGTGAAGTTCTATGGGAAGAACAGGCAGATAGTGATACTAATAGTGTTCAAAATGACTTTACCGGAACTATCGGTGATTATTTCGAGATAAAAATCGCTTATGACGGATTTAGTGTCACACAAAATTTTACCATTTAACTCAATTAGTACCAGAATGTGAAAAATTATGAGCAAGCTAGTAATTTTGGAAATACGTAATGCTGACAGCGAGCAACGCTATCCTGTTACCCTGAGAATCGGTGATAACATTCACACTCTGAATTCAACTGGGGGCTACTTTCCCCCAGCTAAAGAATTGAAAGAAACCTATGATAATTTGCAGCAAGAGCGCAACGATCGCGGTTTCGGTTTTTATCGAAAATTAGAAGTGATGAAAAAGGGAAAGATTACAAAAATATCCGTCAAAAAATCGGCGGTTTCTGTAGAAAATAGCGTTAACAATTGGTTGAATTCTAAGGATGATTCTTTTCAGGCAGTCCAGGAAAAACTTTTAGAAATATTGATAGCTGAGGAAGGTAATATCAGGTTAATGATTCAAACAGATGATATTTATCTATGGCGTTTGCCTTGGCACTTATGGAGCAAATTTGAGAGATTTAAAGTCGAACCTGTTTTTAGCCGTTTACATTCAAATGCTAATAGGCAATCTAATCTTAAATTAATTAGAGCTAAAAGTAAAGTCAGAATTTTGGTGATTTTAGGAGATAGTACAGATATAAATGTCCAGGCAGATTTACTATTATTGAAAGAATCTATTGCCAGTAATGATGCAGAAATTGAAACTTTAGTAGCTACTAGCAGTCGCGACCTTAACGCTCAATTATGGGAGCAGAATTGGGATATTCTATTTTTCGCAGGCCATAGTTCTAGTGGAGATGATTACAGTTATGGTCAGCTTAAATTGAGTGAAACTGAAACCATCGCGATTAAAGATTTAAAGTATGGTTTAGAAAATGCAATTAAGCACGGTTTAAAATTAGCAATTTTCAATTCTTGTGATGGCATGGGATTAGTCAACGAACTGGCTTCGCTGCAAATTCCAGCCGTGATTGCCATGCGAGAGCGAGTGCCGGATGAAGTTGCTCAAAAGTTTTTGGAGTATTTTTTACAGGAATTTGCTGGAGAAAAGAAGTCTTTGCGCGAATCAGTTAGGAAGGCGCGGGAAAGGCTGCATGGAATGAATGTTGAATATCCCTGTGCTAGTTGGCTACCAATGATTTATGAGCATCTGGCTGTGGAGCCTCCCACTTGGGACGAGTTGCTGAGGGGGAATGAGGTAGAGCGTCAGCGTGTTTCGATTTGGCGCAATCTTCGGGCTGTGTTGGTTGCTAGTGTGTTAGTAACGGGTACTGTGATGGGAGTGCGGTGGATGGGAATCTTACAAACATTGGAATTGCAAAGTTATGACAAAATGTTGCAAATTCGTCCAAGGGAACGAAAAGAAAACCGAATTTTATTGATTGAAGTTACCGAAGCAGATCTTTACCTACCAGAGCAGAAAGATAAAAAAGGTTCTCTATCAGAGCTAGCGCTAAATTTAACCTTAGAGCAATTGCAAAAACATCAACCTAAAGTAATTGGTTTAGGCATTCATTACGATTTTCCTATTAACTCAAAGTTGTCTAGCTTAATGGCTAAAATAAAAAATCAAAAAAACCTAATTGCATTTTGTAAATCTCCCGATCGCAGCCGAGAGAATTTAGGTACTAAACCACCACTTAATATCCCAGAAACAGATCATAAAGACCGAATAGGTTTTAATGATTTTTCCCCAGACCGTGATGGTATTGTTCGTCGTCATCTGATCGCTTTAAAACCAGATGAAGCTAGCATTTGTGATGCAGAATATGCCTTCAGCGCTCAATTAGCATTTCGATATCTAGCTCTAACAAATAGTATCTATCGTACATACACCCAAGAAGGAATTAAGTTAGGAAAAGCAAATTTAAAACCGTTGCGAGAACACATGGGTGGTTATCACAAAATAGATGATAGATCCTACGAAATATTGCTAAACTATCGAGCCTATCGTTCACCTTCAGAAGTGATTTCAAGAGTCACCCTTGCACAAGTTCTTAATGGTCAGCTTAAACTTGATGATGTGAAAGATAAAATTGTTTTGATTGGTACTACCGCTGAAAGTTTTCGAGGTTATCACCCGACTCCTTATAGTACGGACCAAGAAAGTTACCAAAAACTACCTAATATCATTATTCACGCTCAAATGGTTAGTCAGCTTATCAGTGCTGCTTTAGATGGAAGGTCTCTAATTTGGTGGTGGGATTTTTGGGTAGACGGGTTGTGGATTTGGGGATGGGGTGTTGTCGGTGGTGCGATCGCTTGGCGCTGTCAGTCACAACAATATCTAATAATTGTCACAGGTACAAGTATTGCTATATTATATGGTGTTTGCTGGATTTTCTTTACCCAAAGTGGTTGGGTGCCATTGATCCCTTCGGGTTTGGCTTTAGTTGGTACAAGTTTTGCTGTCCTAGTATATAATCGGTCTCAAAAGACAGCAAACTAAATTTAAGAGTGTGGAATGTTGGCTATAATTTACTCATTGCTTAAACAACTGACAGGATTTTTGGCTATAATTTTTTTAACGCTCGGCTTGATTAAACTAGAGATGCAGTCAGCTAGGGCTGTAATAATTGGACAACGTCCCACGACGAACTCAAGCGAACAATTCAAAGAACCATTGTTCAATGCACCATCACCACCACCATCTACAGAAAACTCAGGTAATCGGTCTGACGGAGGCTCACGAGGCTGTCAGGATATTGCCAATCAGTCTACTGGTTCTGAACAACAGCCTCTGACGGCATTGGTTCCAGTTTATCAGATCAAAGATGTAACTTCAGTTTTTGGGTTAACAGTTTCTGCTAATCCTACTCTTTGGTTTTATGTCCCCTATCAGTCTAAATTTCCTGGTAAGTTTGTCCTTTACGATGGGGAAAATAAACCAGTACATGAAGCTTCCTTTACTCTAAGTGGGAAACCAGGAGTTGTTCAAATATCATTGCCATCATCAGTTTCCTTACAAATCGATCGACAGTATCAGTGGTACTTCAAGATTTATTGCCAAAAGGGACAACCACCTATATCTGTTAGTGGTACAATCAAAAGAGTCGATTTTTCTAATCCGGTCATCAAAAGTCAGCTAGAAAAAGCTACACTGAGTGATCGCATTAGTATTCTAGCAGCTAATGGTATTTGGTATGATGCACTAACAGCAGCGGGAGAACTTCGCCAAACCGCTCCCAATGATGGTCATGCGCCATCTCTTTTACGACAAATCGGCTTATCTAATATTGCTTCAGAGCCAATAGTGGAATGTTGCAAAACAGGAAATTGAGAAAAGGTAATGGGTAAACGACAAGTAAAGCTATAACCAATTCCCTACTAAGATATACGGCGACCAAATTTTTGGATTGTTGTAGCTAGAATTCTTTAATAGAAATAGCTGGGCTTGGCGCAAAGCTTCAGCTTTGGTTCGTTTATTGGTAAGTAACTCTTGATAAAATTGCTTCATTAAAACAGAGGTTGAATCATCAGGAATATTCCATAAAGAAGCTAAGGTGCTGCGCGCCCCTGCTCTCACAGCTACTCCTGCAAGTCCCAAGGTTGCCCGATTGTCTCCGGCTGCTGTTTGACAGGCACTCAATACCAGTAATTCAATGGGCTTAGATTGCTTTTCGTTTCTGCTTTTGAGTAACTGATTTAGCTCATTTATATTGATGCGTTTATCCCAATTAATAATGAATGTGTCTTCAGCGTTGGAACTGAATTTTCCATGAGTGGCAAGATGAACTATAGGACTTTCATTCGAGTTAATTTTTGCTCGTAGAGATGAATCAATAAACTCAGAATTTAACAATACAATACTCGATACTTGGGATTGAATTTCTTTCAGCTCTTTCTCGACATTAGGTAGGGGAGGAAAATTTTGACGTGCTTCGCTGATTCCTGCCGTTAGAATTTTGATATTTTCTAATTTGAATTGTCTGGCATCTATTAATTTTAATCCTGGTGCTAAAACTAAACTATACGACTCTATCAGATAACGCGATCCATCATAAAGAGCAGCCATAGGGATATTTCGTAACTCACCATCTAGCACAAATACTAAAGTTTGAACATTGTTTTTATCTAAATCTGTCTTAGCTGGTCTCAGTAACCAGGTATAGATATTGTGCAATGAGGTCTTCAATTCTTCTATTTTACTTTGCTCTGTATCTACTATTTTTTCGCGCAGTTTTATGAGAGCATCTGTTACTATATTTGAGTCTATCTTAGTTCGGTAGTGCTTGAGTTCCTCTAAACCAGGTAACTTGATGATAACTTCTAAGCTATTTTTTAAAATGATCGGGTAAATAACAGCACTTTCTTTGTCTATATTGTCAATATTTACCTCTTGTGGCTGTATGCAAGCTTCCCTAAAAAAGTTATCCAACTCAGCCACCTGAAGCGCCTCAATAACATTACGGGCTTGCTTCAAATTCTCTTGACTAGGCTCATTTCCCTGCAACAACAAATCCACCAATTCTCGATAAACAGGCTCTATTTTATCGCGAAAATCGAACTGCCCATCCCGACTAATCGGCACCAAATCATTGCGTACCGACTGTAACGTATTAAATGCAGCCGTATAAGCCGCGATCGCACCCTTAACATCCCTTGCCTCATTCCAACGAATCCGCCCCAATTGCCACTGCCACTGATAGGCAAGATCCGGCGCATTTAACTGAACATTCTGCGACAACAACAAAGCTTGTTCAGTACACTGTTGAGCCTCCAGCCACCGCTGATTCCCTTCATACACCTTACCCAAATTGCCCAAAGCATAGGATTTTGCCCTCGAATCCCCCAAATCCCTAGCCAACTCGATCGCTTTTGCTCCCAATTCGACAATTTCTCTCTCAGATACAGACGACCTATTGCCAGATAAACTTTCAGCCACAATCGAAGAATTTGGCAAACAATAATTTGATAGTTTTTCTGAAATTTCGCCAGACGAATTTGAAACATTACTAGCAATTTTTAGTTCTTCCTGCTTGAGGCGAACCAAACTATTCATCAAACTAACTTCTGCATAAACTATCTTGTGGCTTGGTGGCAATTGACTCAATTGAGACAATATTTGCAACCGCACTTCTTGACTTTCGTTTAAATCTATAGCCAATCCGATTTTAGGGTCAACTAAAAGACTTAATAGATTTAGTTGTGCCTGGACTTTGACAAAGAAATTATTGGCAGCGACATTCACCGATTTTCGATAGGAATCTATAGCCTTTTGGTAGTATTTTTTATGTTCATTCGATTCAGACAAAAATTTGTTTCTATTTCCCAGAGCTTGATAAGTATCACCTAAACTTAGTAACACTAAAGCTTTTTGTTGAGGATATTCTTGTTGAGTAACAACTCGATCTACTTGTTCCAGCAACTCTTGAGACTCATTCAAATAGCCAAGCTGTCTCAACACATCGCCAAGGAGACGCGCCCCAGTAATTTGGATATTTTTCAAAGTCGGATTTGATGGCCTTTTGACACTTTCTTTGATTGCTGCTAATTTTTCAGTAATGAATTGCTGACAATCCTGACTGGGGATAGCGAAGTTTTCGAGATTGTTTGATTCGACAACTGGGATGATTTCTTGGCAAGCTTGCTGATATAAACCTAATGCTTGCAGGGTTTTAACTTGAGCAATTAGGCTACGTTTCCAGCCTAAATTATCCTTTAATTTAACATAAATTTTCGTTGCTTCTTGTCCGGTTTGCAAAGCAAGATTGGCTTGTCCTTGTTCCCATTGCCCATTGGATTGAATATCGAGAATTTGCCCGAGCGCCTTTAATTCCACTAATGACTTTACCTTAGACTCCTCTGGTAACAAACTGCGACTCTTGGCGATCGCACTATTGGCCTCTTCCCAACGCCCAAGCTGTTGATATGTCAACGAAAGATTACCCAGGGCGATCGCCTGATTCAACCAATCTCCCCCCACCTCAAAACCCGCAACAGCTTGCCGCCAATACTTCGCAGCCTCTGGAAACTCCCCAGCAGCATAACTTCTTCTAGCCAAATCCTCCCATTCCTGCGGCGATCGCGGCTGATTGCCAATCCCTGTATTTCCAGCAATTACTGAAAATTCATCCACTTTTTCCAAACTAATTAGAGAATTAGATACCCCACTTTTTTCCAACTGCAATCCCGATTGAGCCTTGACATTTGCAGCAAACAATGCTAACACTACTGCCACAAATAAGATAGTAAATAGCCTCAGACTTCGCCCCCACCTCAGACGTGCTGGTTTCAAAAAGAGAACCTGGATAGAACGGAAAAATGTAAACCTTTTTCTTGCCATGTTGTCCCCCTCGAATTCACATCAACTAAAGGAATACCCCAATAAAAATTGGCCGACATACTATCACCCATTTCCCACCGCAAACCCGTACCAACCGACAGCAACAATTGACGCTCTAAGCTATCTCTGCCTGAACTATTCCAAACAGTACCAGCATCAACAAAAGGAGTAATTTGTAAAACCCCTAACCCTCGATCGGACCTACCACAAATCGGAAACCTAAGTTCCGCCGATGCTGAAATTCCATTATCAGCCAACAGAATATCCTGCCGATAGCCTCTGACACTATTCCCACCCCCAATCCCAAATTGTTCCAGAGGTAAAAGCGTCCTGTTCGCCAATTGCACATCAGTTTTTGCCAACAGAAAAGTGTCTCTCCTCAAGCGGCGAATCCATTGTCCATGACCGCGCCATGCCACAAATCTGCTGTCAGGAGCTTCGCTATTAACAGTAGCATTAAACGCTCCCAATCCTACACTGAATTGAGAGCGAAAAGCCAATAATTCATCATTGTTCCGCGCAGTCCAATCTTGAAAAAACCTAACCGCTGATATTCCCGTGCGCCCTTTGGCATCTGCTCCCGCAGAAAGAGGAAAATCTTCCCCTAAAATTGAAGTGCCAGTTTCCCGCCTAGTTGCTGTCACTCCGATAGCGAACTCTTGTCTAGGATTTATCAATAAAGGTTGGCGCAAAGTTAGATCTAAATATTGCGCTTCCGCTTTTATATCAACCTTTTCAAAAGGTTTCTCTACGACGCGATTGGCAGTAACGCCCGCTGATAAATTAATTGTGCCATTGTTAGGATTTAATGGCAATGTATAGCTTAGATCAAAAGCATTACTGCCCTCAGTATTGGTGTAAGCCACACTCAATCCATCGCCTTTTCCTAATAAGTTTGCTTCGGTTAGCTGTACCTGCCGGCGGAAACTGCCGACACTGGGAGCCCGTCGATTATCTAGCAGCAATGCAGCACTAAATGTTTTTTCTTCCTCGAATTTAACTTCTAGGGCACTTCTGTTGGACTGAGAACCGGGTATCAATTCAGCAGAAATATTTTTAATTAAAGGATCTAGTTCGAGCAATCGCAGGGCATCTAGCAGGCGAGATACTTGTAATGGCTGGGAGGCGATCGCCAAACGGCTGCATACATAATTGAGATTTAGGCGCTGCTTTCCCGTCCGCCTCCTGACCCGAATTGATTCTAAGCCACCTTCAACGATTTTGATCGTAACTTCCCCAGCAGCCCCTCGGTTTTGCAACCTTTGATTTGGTTCTTCGCTAGTGGTGGGAAGGTAGGCAAAAGAGTTAATATATCCTCTGTCATTATAGAATTTTGTAACTTCGGAAACCAGTTGCTGCAATTGAGCAAATGTGATTGGGGTTTCTAGGAATCTGTTAGTATTGCTATCTAATGTTAGCAATTTGCTAGTGATTTCAGTTTCAAGGGTTTGTTGACTAAAAACTGTATTACCAATGAAGCGAAAATTAGTAACAGAGATAGCCTCAATTACTTCATCAGTTTTGTTATCTTCTGGTGTTTGAGTTAGAGGAGATTGCGGTTCTGGCGATCGTACTGGCAGCGGACATTCGTAAAGTTGACTGCTATCCGGATTAGGTTCAGTTTTTCTTTCCTGCAAGCTAGGAGATGGATTAGCTGGCTGCGGTAGGTTTGGCTGGGGAGGGACGGTTTGCGGTACTAAAGGCTCTGAGAGGTTAGGATTTTGAATTTCGGTAGGTGTCTGTGTTATGAAATCTGGGCGCTCGTTGAGTTCTTGTATTGGGAATAAGGGAACGGTTTGTGCTTTCACCGGCCACACCGTCGAACTACTAGCTAATATTCCCGCAGCTATTTGTAGGAGCCGATCGCCCCATTTCTGATTTCCTTTATTGACCATAGCAATCTCGGGTAGGATTAAAAGGGCTGTGGAGAGTAACAGCAGCAGGATTAGCGGTAAAAATAACTTCTCCTTTGCGGTTAACGGCCCAACCTTGAGCCGATAGGATGGGGGCGGAAGTGGGGCGAGCTTGTTGGGGTGCAGCAGTTCTGATGCGTTGCTCTACAGGGGCTACAGCGTCGGCTAAACCGACTGCGGCTGAGCCATTGCTGAGTGTTTCCACCGGATTTGCTGGCAAGCCGCGCCCAATTCTGGTAAAGGTTTTATCGGTTCCCGACTGTCGTTGACCGGGACAAATTTGGGCGATAGCGTCGGGATTGGCGATCGTATCTGGCAATTGAACGACTCCCTGGGTGGGGTCAACGTCGGGGGTGTTGAGAAGTACCTCGCCGTCGAGCTGCGGGCCCGCCAAGGAGGTAGCTGTGATGTCGCTGGTGAGGTTAGAGCCGGGATTTCCTTCACGGCGCGATCGCGCTCCAAAAATCCCTTCTGGGGCTGTAATTTCGACGCGGCCGGCTTCGAGGTTGACTGCATTCGCTGTGATGTCGCTGTTAGTGCCAGCAATTAAGGCTCTGGTATCAATTTTGATATTGCCGCCTGTAGCAGTGCCTTGGGCTGTAACATTAATGCTGCTGTTGTCGCGCATCACAAGGAAGTTTGACGCTTGGAGGTTAATGTTGCCGCGATCGCCATTAAACGTTTCTGCCGTAATAATGCCATTGTCCAAGCGGATATCGCCTGCTTTAACCTCCAAGTTGCCCGCCGCCGCTGTCCCTGTTCCCAGGCGGCTACTAACTGTCAGCGTTGCGCCATCTTCAACCCTTAACGTTGGAGTGGTAATGTTCAAACTGCCAGCATCACCAGAACCGCCCCGCGATCGAGCTAACAAACCGCTACGGAGTAGCTCGCCTTCCTCTGTTTGCACGGCTTCACCTGTTTCTGTCTTCCCAATTCCGCTCAATTCTACCGAGTCAGCAGCGTTAACAGTGATACTGCCTCCTGGCCCTGTACCCAGAGTAGATGCTGTCACCTGCCCTCCGTCCCGGCTCACCAAGCGCCTCGCGTCAATGCTGACATTGCCACCAGCACCGCTTTCTTCAGTGCTGGCAAATAAAGCGCTCGGATTGCCCTCCGTCGAGGTGCCGATCACTTCCACTAATTCTGCTGGAGTCACCCCTACTGTTTCTGCTGACCCAATGCCTCTAACTGTCAAGGTTCCTCCCTGCCCTTGGCTAAGCGTCGTTGCGGAGATGCGGCCGCCACCCTCCACTGTTAACCGTCTGGTTTCCACCGTCAAATTCCCTCCGTTTCCCGTTGATGGGATAATTTCTCCTTCTTCTGTTTCTTGGTAATCAACTTGAGCAAATATGCCGCCGTCGTTCCTCACCTCCACTGAATCGGAAGCGCGAATTAGTAAATTTCCTGCATTGCCAGAGCTAAAAGTAGATGTTGATATCTGAGCACCTTCCTCTACGATCAACTGTCTGGTATTAACCGTTAAGTTTCCTCCATTTCCCCCTGCTTCTGCATTTGTAAATAAGCCGCTTATTCCTGACACTTGCACCAAATCGGTAGCGCTGATAGTTAAATCTCCCGCTTGGCCAACATCGCTAAATGTAGTGGTAGAAATTTCAGCTTGATCTTGAACAAGCAACTGTCCCGTTTCAATAGTTAAATTGCCTCCATTTCCCGTCGCCTCTGGAGCGACTCCAGAAAACAAACCGCCTGTCGTCCTAATCACTTCAGGATCTGTTATGGGACTGCTAACTTCTACGAGTTCCCTAGCTCGGACGGTTAAATTTCCAGCATTGCCAGCAGCAAAGGTAGAAGTTTGGGCGACGGCTCCCTCTCGAACAGTCAACCGCCCCGTGTCAATGGTTAAATTGCTGCCATTGCCATCACCCTGAGTGTCTCCCAGCAAGCCGCTGCGAAAAAAGGGGCGTTCCTCAGTCGTCGTGCCGATCAGTTCTACGGACTCGGAGGCATTTACAGTTAAAGAGCCTCCTGGCTGCGATCCTTCAGTGATGGTTAAGATTGCAGAACCGCCTGTCAGACTCACGTTTCGGCCTTGTACTTGAATGGTTCCGCCTCCAGAACCACTAGCGTCGGCGGATGCTGCGTTAACCAGTTGGATGTCGCCATATTCGGCGGCTGGCTGGGCATTTTCTAGTCTAAGCTGTCCGCTGCTATCCAAAGTCAGTTGACCGTTTGTTACTGACCAAAGCTCAATCCGTCCGCCTTCAGCAATCAGGTTTCCGCCATCAAGGATGACATTACCACCTGCGATCGCTAAAGTATTACCTGGTGTTACTGCAAGACCAGCAGGGCGATCGCCCCTATTTAATTTTTCAGTAGTATTATCTAAACTGAAGTTATGCCCGGGGCCCTCAACGCGGATCTCTGCGGGTGTCCCTGTAAATTGCAAGCTAGTGGGAATGCTAATAGTTAGTAGAGGAGTTGTTTGGGGATTAATAGCACTAAATGAACTACCATCAGCGAAGTTAATACTATTAGCTGTCGTGGCTAAAAAAGAGCCACCGATATTTAGGTTAGCATTGGAGCCAAAAATAATGCCGTTGGGATTAAGGAGAAATAGGTTGGCGTTACCATTGGCTTTGAGAATGCCGTCAATGTTAGAAATTGATCCGCCTGTGACACGAGTAAAAATATTTTGAATTGCATCGGCGTTGTTGAAAAATCCAGTGCCGCCGGTAGGGACAGAAAATTCGCGAAAACTGTGGAAAAGGTTGGTTCCTTTTTCTGTGCCGCCTTCAATTGTGAAGGTATTACCGTCAGGGGTGACTGTGGAATTCATTGGTAGAGTGGCATCGGGGACAATTTGGGCAGTTGCCAAAGTTGGAAAGCCACAGATGTAAAATAGGATACAGAATATTTGTGTTTTTGTTTTATTAATCATGGGGAAAGAGGATGTAAAGATGGAATTGTTAATAAAAGGGTGGTGAGAATTTACGAAGGTAATGAGTTTCAACATTAATATTATATGGCAAGAGTTTTTTGGTCAAGCCATTTAATCCGAATAAGTTGGTACGAGATTTTTAGTGGGTAGGTTGCGTATAGGGCAGGGGAAACCAACCTACTCGCTTGTAATACCAACATTGCCAATTGCACCTACACCTACTTTAAAGCTGCCTTCAGTAGCAAATGTCGAACCTTCAAAAGAAGTATCAATTGCCTGTGTACTCCAGTAATAAGTACCCGGTTTTAGGTTTTTAAGTTGCCAACTTGTATTTTGATTTACATTGCCCATTTGGACTACGTTGCGGGTTCCATTACTATTAGCCATTGGAGACATAATATCTGAACCACCGGGAGTTGTTCCTACCCGCAGATTATAAGTTAAACCTGTTTGAGGTGTTTCAGCATCAGTGGCAGGGTTCCAGTTTAGGGTAACAGAATTGCCATTAACTGAAGAAATAAGCCCTGTGGGTGTTGCCGGCACAGTATTGAAAGTTAAACTGTTATTTCTGTAAACTTTGGTAATACCAGATGAAACCCCAGAGGGATTACCTGACAAAAGAATATCTAGGTCGCTATCATTGTCATAGTCTACCCAATTTACAGAACTGAAATAAACTCCTTGTAAATTGGCACTAATATCAGTAAAGATGCCACCCTCATTACGGTATATCTTTGAAGAAAAACCGGATTGATTAGCACCTGACAAAAGAATATCTAGGTCGCCATCATTGTCATAGTCTCCCCAATTTACAGAACCATCTGAAACTCCTTGCAAGGCAGCATTAATATCAATGAAGTTGCCATTATCATTACGATAAATCTTAGAAATAGGAGATGCACCGTTGAATTTCCCAGTCAAAAGAATATCTAGGTCGCCATCATTGTCATAATCCCCCCAAGCTGCGTCACTGGAAGAAACGCCTGTCAAGGCAGCGTTAATATCAATGAAATTGCCATTATCATTACGATAAACCTTAGAGATACCTGATGGTGATGAACCGCTACTACCCGTTATGAGGATATCAATATCTCCGTCTTTGTCATAGTCTCCCGCATCTACAGAACCATCAAAAACTCCCTGTAAATTAGCTAATATATCCGTAAAACTACCACTATCATTACGGTAGATTTTCGTAATACCACCAGCAAAGGCACTACCTGTCAGCAGGATATCAAGATCCCCATCATTATCATAATCTGACCAAGTTGCTGAACTATCCGAAAGTCCTTGCAAGTTAGCGTTGATGTCGGTAAAATTACCATTATCATTGCGATAAACTTTTGATATTAAGTTGAAGTTATCATCCAAGCCTGTGAGAAGGATATCAAGATCGCCATCTCTATCATAATCTCCCGCATCTACTGAACTACTAAAAACTCCCTGCAAAGCAGCATTAATGTCGGTAAAGTTGCCATTATTGTTTTGGTACACTTTGGCTATAGAATTTTGACCATTAATGCCTGTGAGAAGGATGTCAATATCGCCATCATTATCATAATCTCCCGATGCGACTGAACTAAAGTAAACTCCTTCCAAGTTAGCATTAATGTCGCTAAAGAGTTCTGTTGGTTGTGCCCCAATTGCAATCCCCTTAGAAAACTCGGAAGTATTATTATTCGTATCGGTAGCAGTAGCAGTAATAAATTGACCCAGGGAAACAGCTAAGGGTAAATTAATAGCTACAGTCGCATTTCCACTGCTATCAGTTGTTACATTCTGGAATACAAGGAACTTCTCACCTTCGCCATAGCCAGAAAAATCTGTATTTTGATTAGAGAAAAACTCTACTCTCAAATTAGTATTGGGAGTGCTATTTATCTTCCCTTTAATAGTTGTATTTCCACCACTAGAGATAGCTGAAGTCAATTCAGGGAAATTTTGTAAATTGTTAGCACCTGTGTCGCCATCTCCTAAATCATTCAAGGTTAATCCATTATTTCCTAAATCAATTCCTTGTAAATTATTAGACCTAATGGAATTAGATAAAATAGCATTGCCAGTTGCACCAGAACCAGTAACAAAGATACCGTTTCTAACATTACCAAAAATTAAATTACCTGCCTCACTATTTGTACCACCAACGGTGTTATTAGGTGCATTCCTAAAAGAAATACCACTATTTATATTGGGTAAAGATTTAGTACCCGTGATATCGCTACCGATATAGTTGCCTTCAATCAGGTTATTATTGGCATTTTGTCCCTCTATGTAAATCCCATCGTTCAGATTTCCAGATATGATGTTTCTTGCTGCAAGTGTTTTACCACCAATGATATTATTAGTTGTCCAAACTGATATTCCACTATAGCCGTTAGGTAAACCTTTAGTACCCGTTACATCTGTACCGATGAAGTTGCCTTCAATAATATTGTTACCCTTATCAGTCAATCGGATAGCATTAACACCAAAACGGTTGATAGTTAGTCCTCTCACTGTACTATCGCCAGCAGAGATATATAAACCATCTTCTAAACCTACATTACTACCATCTAATTCAATTACTGGTCGATCTAAAAATCCTGGCTGAGTCGTGCCATCAATAATTACTGAATTGGTAATATGTGGCAATTCCGATAAAGGTTTAATGGTAAAACTATTAGTGCTACTATTATAACCCGGATCGGTAGTAGGAATCTTGAAGATAACTGTATCTTTACCAGGATTGCTATTAGCCCAAGCTAAAACAGCCCGTAAACTGCCTGGTTCACTGTCACTTGTATTAGTAACAACATTTTGTGGCTCTTCATTCGGTTGTGTCCCAATTGCAATCCCCTTAGAAAACTCGGAACTGTTATTATTCGGGTCAGTAGTAGTAGCAGTAATAAATTGACCAAGAGGAACAGCTAAGGGTAAATTAATAGCTACACTCGCATTCCCACTGCTATCAGTTGTTACATTCTGGAATCCAAGGAACTTCTCACCTTCGCCATAGCCAGAAGCATCTGTATTTTGATTAGAGAAAAACTCTACTCTCAAATTAGTATTGGGAGTGCTATTTATCTTCCCTTTAATAGTTGTATTTCCACCACTAGAGATAGCTGAAGTTAACTCTGGGAAATTCTGTAAATTATTAATCCCTGTATCGCCATCTCTTAAATCATTCACAGTCAATCCATTTGCTCCCAAACCGATACCCAAGCCATCGTTGCCAGAGATGGAATTAGATAAAATAGCATTGCCAGTGGAACCGGAACCGTTAATAAACACACCATTTTTACCGTTTCCGAATATCAAGTTTCCCGCCTCAATCGTTGTCCCACCAATCGTGTTATTACTTGCGTCTAAAATAGCAACACCATTATTTGTATTGCCCAAATCTTTAGTGCCAGTGACATCGCTACCGATATAGTTGCCTTGAATCAGGTTGTTATTAGCATTTGACTCTGTAATGTAAATACCAACATTATCATTGCCAGATATGATGTTTCGTGATTTAACAGTTTTGCCACCAATAATATTATTAGGTGTCCAAACTGATATGCCACTATAGCCGTTGCCTAAATCTTGAGTACCAGTTACATCTGTACCAATGAAGTTGCCTTCAACGATATTGCCACCATTACCAATTAATCGGATACCGTCAACACCAAAACGGTTGATTGTTAATCCTCTTACTGTACTGTTTCCGGCAGAGATATATAAACCATCCACTGTCACATTACTGCCATCTAATTCAATCACTGGCCGATCGGAAAATCCTGGCTGAGTCGTTCCATCAATAATCACTGAATCGGTAATCTGTGGTAGCGGTGATAGTGGTAGCGGTTTAATGGTAAAACTATTAGTGCTACTATTATAGCCCGGATCGGTAGTAGGAATCTTAAAGATAACTGTATCTTTACCAGGATTGCTATTAGCCCAAGTTAAAACAGCTCGTAAACTACCAGCACCATTATCTTTCGTATTGGTAACAACATTGGGTGGCTCGTCATTGTCCGTGATCGCCACTGTTGCACTACCATCTTTCCCAATAGTATAATCTTGACCTGTTGATAAAGTGACCGTTGCCGTTTCTTCTCCTTCCACTGAATTATCATCAATAACCCTAATAGGAATGGCCACACTAGACTGACCAGCAGGAATCGTGACACTTTCACTTAATCCCTGATAATCTATCCCCTCACTCGCTGTCCCGCCCGCAGAGTAATTGACCTTCAAATCATATTTTGTATTGCCTCTGCGAGTAATAGCCACCGTACCCGGATCGCCACTTTCTGAAGCATTCGCATCTGTCGCCTCGATAGATAAAGTTGGCTTGGCTCCGTAAACATTCAGCTTCCAACTATTCCAGTATCCTTCAATTTGATTTCCATTGTCATCAATAACTTCTAATGTCCATTCACCCTTAGAAGATTCCCCCCAGTGGCGGTTAGAAGTAAATACCCAAGGTATGCTAGATTCAGGAATGATTGTGTTAGCATTCATCTCTTCTGAGATTGACTTTACTAAAACTGAATCGGTACCGTTGGGCGATTTTAGTTTAACTGTTAAATCCCTCCAATCTTTGTGGTTAACGTCAAACACGACCTCAACCTTCTCGACATTAATATCTTCATTAATCTTGATTGTTGAAGATAAACCGGGTTCTCCGTTGTCATCAGGAATAGTGTCCATGACATTTTTCAAGGAGTCAGAAGGAGGAACTTTTACTTCCTGAGCAACAGGAGTCCAATCGGCCGCTTTTTTTACCGCTTCTACTGGATTGACAGCGCCAAATCCGTATTTATGGTTAACGGAATACCCCGCTCCATTTTTTTGCCAACCTGCGTCATTAGGGTCATTTTTTTGAGCAGTTTCTACTAAGATATACTGGATATCTCGCCAACTCAAAGATGGATTTTTTTCCAACATCAAGGCCACAACTCCAGATACAAAAGGTGCGGCCGCTGAAGTTCCGCCAAAGCCACTGGTATAATCTTCCTCACTGTATCCCCTAGTGCCTTCCATATCTGCTGTTGTAATGCCGATTCCGTTGCCACTCGAATAAGCAGATACCAATAAAGAGGCTCCTGGTTCGCTGTAAACTGATTTATAGCCTCGATTGTCGATCGCTCCTACGGCAATCGCATAGCGAGAATTTGCCAATCCGTTATAGTTGACATTTCCGCCATCTAAAGCATCATTTCCGCCACCAAAAACATATATATTGCCAAGTCCGCCACGACCGTACTTGACTCCATCCGCCATCGCGTCCACACCTTGGCCAAAGTAACTCAACCAAGCTTCATCTTTCCAACTATTGTTATAAATATCGATTGACTGATTACGATTTTTACTAGAGTGGTCATAAAACACATTTGCTAGGGCTGAATCGTTAAATTGGTCAGCCACTAGCCGCAGCCCAGCGAAAGAGGCTTTGGGCGCAACCCCGCTACCGTGATAACCATTGGAACCGTTAGCAACTGCTACCCCTGCCACTGATGTTGCGTGAGGGTTGTAGGTTGTGAAGTCTAATCCAAGCTGAGTGAGTTTTCCAGTGTTTAACGACACTTCATCCTCAATCCTTAGCTGCCAAGAACCAGGTGCCCACTGGTTATTAACGCCGGCCAGAGGCTCCTGCGGTTGGAAACTGCCAGTAAAGGGGGCAAAGGCTGTGGTGATTGGAGTTGTTGCTTCGTCGTCAAATACTGTGCGAGTGAAGTTACTACCGCCCTTTTGAATATTTTTGAACAATTCAACTTCTGGCGGTGTAGAACCCGGATCGCCTGGTCTGGGCGATCGATTGCGGGACGATGATAGGAAGATGAGGGGGTCGAACATGGGTTCTTCGGGGCTGACCAAATACCCATCTAAGTCATGGATTTTGGGGTGTTCGATACCCAATTGAACGTTCACGTCCGTTACCACTCCCGTCAGAGGTACTTTCACACGGAAATAAGTCGAATTAGAATCTTTAATGTTGCTCTTGGATGACAAGTATTGAGGAAGAGGAATAACTGTCCGCTGGTAAGTGGGTGAGGGATCGGCATCTTGGTTGAAGTCCGAACTCAAATCCGCTCGAAAATTATCAGTCAATTCCTTGTGCGGCGACTCAAAGAGATCGTCATCGACTATACCGATAACTACACCCTCTCCTTGCGCTAACTCCCAAGCTTCCTTAACAGTAGCGTTTGGGTTCACGCTGGTTTGCAAATGCCACTGGGTTCTATCTTTAACTAGGGGTTCATCTTTGGGTTCCGATAGCAATTTTGGTTGGTGGGGAACAAGGGGATAGGCAAATTCCACCCCACTCAAAGATAATAAAGATTGTTCCACCTCTAGTGGCTCGGCATTTTCTGGAAACTGCCAGCGGTAGGTGTTGGGAATATGTCCGGCTGCACCACTATCTATAGCGCCTAAACTGTTAGCTAACTGCTGAGAGGAAGTACCAGGAGTCAGCCAAATCAACCATTCCCGTGTTTGAGCTAGGGCTTCTGGATCGTATTTTTCTAGGTTAGCTGAACCCGCGATCGCTAACCTGACATTATCCGACAAAATTTCTCCCGGATCGGTGATCAAGGCAAATTTTTCTGTCGTTAGTGGACTAGCAGCACCGCTTTTGTCATAAGCCATTCCCGACAATTGATAACGACCTGGTGTTAAGCTGCTTAAATCATCGCGAAAGTTAAATCTTCCCCGACCTTTACTATCACTCTCAAACTCAGTTACATCATTTGTAATCTCAATTTTTTGTCCACCTTCTTTCTGCAACCAAAAATCTACTTTATCAATGTCGCTTACGCCTTCAGCGTCAATCACCCTAGCATACTCAAAGCTAATTTTTTCATCAGTTGTATAAAGAGGTAAAATTCTAAATGCTAAGTCAGTCGGTGCAGTATTTACTAATAAGCTACTAATCATTTCATTGCTGGCTTCACCTGATTTATCGTAGGCGATCGCCTTAACTTGATACTTTCCAGCCTCTAAACCTTTCAATTCAGCATCAAATTTAGCTAAACGATTATCTTTGCTATCAGGTGTGAAATTAGTAAGATCGCCAACTTTTGTCCACTCTCCTCCCTCTTTCTGCACCCAAAATTCTACTTTAGCTAAATCTCCCGTTCCATTTTCATCAAAAATTTGACCATTTGTTAGCTTAATCACCTCATTTGGTTTAACAGTGGTTGGCACGCTAATTTGTAAATTTTCGGGTGATTTGTTAACAGGAAGCGGTGGCGTTGGTGTTGGCGTTGGTGTTAGCTCAGGCGTTGGTGTTGGTGTTGGTGTTGGTGTTAGCTCAAGCGTTGGTGTTGGTGTTATCTCAGGCGTTGGTGTTGGCGTTGGTGTTATCTCAGGCGTTGGTGTTGGCGTTGGTGTTAGCTCAGGCGTTGGTGTTGGCGTTGGTGTTAGCTCAGGCCTTGGTGTTGGTGTTGGTGTTGGTGTTAGCTCAGGCGTTGGTGTTGGTGTTGGTGTTAGCTCAGGCGTTGGTGTTGGTGTTGGTGTTAGCTCAGGCGTTGGTGTTGGCGTTGGTGTTAGCTCAGGCGTTGGTGTTGGTGTTGGTGTTGGTGTTAGCTCAGGCGTTGGTGTTGGTGTTGGTGTTGGTGTTAGCTCAGGCGTTGGTGTTGGCGTTGGCGTGGGTGTTGGCAAGGTTGATTTATTAACATATTCAATTAATTTCTTGCCAGTTTCAGTATCAGTCCAATTCTTAGCAGGAGCGATTACATCTTTCACCCATACTGCTTTACCAGTCGCACCAGTCACATTAAAAATAACATCATTATAATCATAATCCTTATCTGAATTACTATCAGCCCGTTGATCTTCGATCGCAAATGCCTTTCCATCACCAGTAATGTCCGCTATTTGACCATAGAGAAAAGCACCATTCGGGTTGCTGCTTGACAATGAAAACAATGGACGTTTTGGCCCAGTAATCCCAAAATTATTAAACACTTCCTCCACCGTACCATTAGGCACTAACATTACAGCAAATGCCTTGCCGGGAGTCATCGTAAAATTTTTTACACCTTGATACTGCCCTTTGTTATAATCCTCTTCTCCTAAATCGCCACTAAATTCAGGATTTGCGCCTTCTGTAGCATCAGAAATTACGATATGACCTAATTCTTTATCAGTCAATGCGCGTCTTGCTGCTTCTTTAATAAATTCCTGAGAACCAGGAATAAAGTTTTCCATCCCATCCAGACTGAAAATGGCTATTTCTCCTTGATATAGGCCACCATCGTGAAGGAACTCGAACCCAACTTTACCATTTTGATCCGTGATGAAATATCCATATTCAATATTCATCCCCGTTAACGGATCGATTTTACCCTTGGGAGTGAGACTGACTTGATAGTTTGTATCGGCGGAAACAGGAGAAACGTTTAAAGTATAGTCCGCCGGTCCCAAATTATCTATGCTCAGAGTGCCGATATTTGTGCTGCTAGTTACAATACTTTTGATGATCTTCCCTTCTATGTCCCGCACTTCCATATTGAGATCACCGCTAAAACCTTCAGCGGAGATGCGGGTACTACCCATATTAGTGAGGCTGAAAAAATAGGTATCTGTCGGGCTATTTTTGCCCGCAAAGCCGATGTTGAGATAGTTATCTGTGAGACTACCGATTTGAATATTGGACATTTTGCACCCCGATCAATAAACTTAGGTTGACAAAAAGTAACTAGCAGGAGTGCGCGACCGCTTTTCACGCCCTCATAGCTACTTGGCCTGTCGATCGTCTGCGATCTCTGGTCTACTATCTATCTGGAGCGAAGCCTTACTTTTTATGCAGATTACGTGTTTTTGTAATAAAACGTTACAAAAGCCTGTCCGTATCCAGAATTTAGCAGTGATATAAATAGTGATTACTTTTGATAAAATGTATTATAGGTGTTTCTTCGCTATGCAAATCAATATTTTGATGAAGATTTGATGAACTTATTATGAAGATTTGATAAACTACTATAGCGTGTTCGTTGTTTTGCATAAGTCCTATTGACATTAAAAGCAACTAAGTAATCGAACATATATATTGCAAGTCATTGCGAGGAACGAAGCAATCCCAAAGCCTTGCGATTAGTTTAGTTTGCTTCGTCCTTCGCAACTCTTCGCAATGACATAGTTACGTTTATTTATGTCCGACTACTTACACATCCTTCGCGATCGCAACTTCTGATTTACGTTTACGCTTGAACACCAGCCCTGTAAAAAAAGCAGCAGAAGTTACTATCCCAGCAATTTCTGAAGGTTCGGGAACAGCTTCAATTTCTTCTTGCTCCATCGCCCGCATTTTAAAAGAAAATTGATCCTGATTAGATTCTAATTTAATCGGGAAAGCGAGGGGGTTTTTCGGGTCAATTGTTGCGTCGATGCCAATGACGCTAAACTCGGAGACACCGTAACCAAGTAAAGCTACAAAATCGATGACTTCATTAGGCTTGAACTTGCCGATTTCTTTGCGACCAACTAAGACACTGAAAAGTTCGTCAGCATCAATACCGCTAGGTAAACTGAGAATTTTAGTAAATAATGAGGCTTCTTCTGGAATTGTCCCAGCGATGATTTCACCGCTACTAGAAGCCCCATTATCACCAATTTTGAATGTAAAACCAGCAGCCGTTGGCGGATCGAACCACTGACGATTTAACACATTATCAAATTGATACCAACCTTTCTCAAAATTATTAGGTAACAAGGGATTTCGCTGAGAAGTGCCGGCGATCGGATTGAGGATAAAAGCATGAGTTTCACCAGTCGCACGGTTAATGCCTTGACCCAGAATTTGTCCGTTATCGTTAATGTCACTTACTTGCTGTAAAAACCAGCGACTACCCATAGGAATCAGGCTATTGAGGTCAGCCATCTCGCCATCTTCCCAGATGAATGCGTGATTAAGCCCACCATTGCCAGTCGTGGTATCGTAACCGACCACTTGCCCTTTATTATTAATCGCAACCGCACTGCTTTGATTACCACCGAGAGTGCCAAGGTTTGTGACTTTACCGTTTGACCACAAGGTAGCATGACTTTGCTTAATGCTAGTATTTGATGAATGGCCAATTGCTTGCCCAGCATCATTAATATCATTAGCTATGCTTTGGTCGTAACCTAGAAGAGTTCCCAGGTCAATCATGTTGCCCTTTTCCCACTGGAAAGCATGAGTTGTGCCAAAACGAAGACCTGAATAACCAACTACTTGTCCTTGGTTGTTAATCGCCTGGGCTCCTCCATTGAAACCAAGAGTACCCAAATCAATCATCGTGCCATTTTCCCACAGAAAGGGATTAAATTTATCGCTAGCAAGGTTAAACTTACCAACTATTTGCCCAGCATCATTGATGTCTAGGGCCACACTGCTGATGCCACCATTATAACCGAGTTCAGTTCTTTGACCGTTTTCCCAAAAATAGGCATTATCTATCCAATTTTGACCAAGATAACGACCCACGACTTGACCAGAATTATTGATTTGGTAAGCCCAAGTGCTGCCTGTTAGCTCAGTAAATTGACCATTATTATCCCGCACCCAACCAACACCATCCCGACCAACTAGGGCTTGTCCGAGATTGTTCATACCATAGCTACTACCGGAGCCGAGATCCTGAATCTGATAGGAAGCGAAACCAGTATGAAGACTTAGGGCATTTACCGGTTCAATAACGATAAATCCTAATAGGCTGAAAGCAGTTAGAGACAGACATTTTTGAACAAATCTGCTCAAGGGAGCTGGTTGAAACATTTTGTTTGGTTTTTTCATGTGCACCTCTGAAAAGAAATAAACGTTAAGTGTGTGTCTACCAATAAACTCTGTCTCTCAAATGCGATCGCGTTTCTCATTCTAAAAAAGTGACCTAATCTTGTAGGGACACAATAATATTGTATCCTGACCGTGTATTAACTTATCTATTAGGAGCGAGCGGCTAGTTTTACGCGAAACGCGGCCTAATATTCAGAAAAGTTTACAAATCGCAGATTGTTTGGGTTTTGCCAGAAGTGTTTAGGTTGAGAAGGATGGGAGAGGGCGATCGCGCTTTTTTTCGGAAGGGGAAAGAAAGGGCGATCACAGCTTTTCACTGGGAATTATTTCGGATTCGTCCAGTAAATATTCGCACCATAGCCATTGGCTGTACCATTCGGAATGTTAATCCAGTTGGTGTATTCTTTGACCGTACTATTGACTGCTTTACCATCGCCATTAGAGTCCATGATCTTGACTTCTCGTTGCCCGTTAGGTAGTTGACGTGACTCCATTACAATTCCGACGTGACCATATCGGACTCCATTGACAATCCCAATATCAGGGAAAGAAATAATTGCACCGCGTTTTGGTAAGCCCGAACTTGTTGCAGCTCCGAAATTATTCGGGAGCATTTGGGAAACTACACGAGCAGTGTCTTTGCCATGACCAAAAGCACGAGGAACAGTACGTTCGTTAGCGGGTAGAAAAACTTCTTGAACGTATCGAGCAATCAAAGTTACACATTGACCCCGCAAGTCAGAATAACCATCTAAGCGAGTAATGCCTACTTGACCTTTAGCCGATCCAAAAAATGCTTCCATATTTGGGCTTGTTCCACCTGAACCAGGATCGGTTTTTGATAGAGAACCTTTATCAACGTAGTAAGCAGCAACAAACCCGCGCTTGCCATTCACCTCAACTTCATACCAGTCATTGCGATTGTCATTGCCGACCCTGTAAGTTCCACCAGTCACGCTTCCCAAAATCTTGAGGTTTGTACCCTGATTCAACTTGGTAGTGCTCGCTGCGTTAGTAGAAGCTGAACTCCTCAAATTGAGAGGTACACCACCAACATTTGAGTTAACAAAACCTGATTCCGGTGGTGGCGGTGCAGTCGAACCTTTATCAACGAAGAAAGCAGCAACAAAACCGCGCTTGCCATTCACTTCAACTTCATACCAATCATTGCGGTTGCCATTACTGGTACTGTAAGTTGCACCAGAAACCGATCGCAAAATCTTCAGTTCCTTACCGACAGGTAATGTGTCAATCCGATTTTGAGAAGTGACTTGAGCCTGACTCCTCAAATTCAAAGGCACGCTACCAACTCGCGAACTGACTCGACCAATCTCAAAATTAGTCTGATTCGGATTCGTTGTAGGAACTTGCTTCACAGGTGTACCTGACCCAGATTGATAACTCACTGGCAAATAAACTGATTCACCAACTCGTAACTGTCGCGCTTGAGCTTCAGTAAAAGTCCCGCCAGTCGGAGTTTTCACAATCTCACGCCAGCGGTTAGCATTCCCCAGTTCGCGTTGAGCGATCGCGGTTAGTGTATCGCCAGCTTTGATAATGTACTGTCGCTGTTGTCCAGGAGTTGCTGGAGGAGCAGACGAACCCGAACCATTGTTATTTCCTGTCCCAGGATTAGTGATATTGCCAGTGAGGAATTTCTCAATGCCGCGTCCGATCGCCCCTGCTGCTTTTTCAACATTGGCACGACTCATTCCTGGTGCATCGATAAACAAGGATTCTACCAACACAGCAGGTACACCAGTAGGTGCGCCACGCAGTACGCCAAAATTAGCTGTTTTTGCACCGCGATTGGGAATTTCTGAATCGGGAAAAACAGCGTCTAGTTCGCTGTTAATAGTCCGAGCAAGGCTACTATCTATGGCTGGTGCTGAAGTGTGAGAAAAAACTTCGTGGCCTTGGGCACTGCGGTTAAAGTAATTCAGATGCAGGGAAACGAATAGGTCTGAGCCACTACTTTGCTGACCGATTTGTTCGAGTCCCAAACTTCCATCATCAATAATCTTAACTTCCGCTCCCCGTTGCCTCAGATAGTCGGCGACAATTTGCGCTTGCACCATGTTTTCTGCTGCCTCGGTAGTGCCGTAACCCTCCGCGCCGGGATCGAATCTCCCAGGAGAGTTTCCATGTCCTGGATCTAAAGCTATTTTCTTGCCTGCTAAAGAACCAACGGGTGTCGGTGTTGGTGTTGGTGCAGGTGTTGGAGTCGGCGTAGGAGTTGGAGTTGGAGTTGGAGTTGGAGTTGGGCTGTTACCTGGCAGATAAACTACAGTCCCAACTGGTATATTCATTGCTTGCTGCGAGGTATAGGTGCTACCATCTGCTTTCTGGATTTCGACCCAACGACTGCCATTGCCAAGTTCTCGCTGCGCGATACCCCAAAGTGTATCTCCCGAGCGAAATGTATAGGGAATCCGAGCTGCCCTTTCCATAGGGGTGACTAAGCCATTGCCATTCCAAGTCTCAGGAAGGATGGTTGCTGATACCTCATACTCTTGCGGTATCGTGGCTAATGCCAAAGCTACTGCCGCTTCGATATTCAGCAACCCTGCACCGGTTTCGCTATCCCAATCTGTTGTCTTCAAATCCGTTGCAGTTTGCTTCAGAATTTCAATCACTTGACGCAAGCTCAAATTGGGATTTGTAGCCCATACTTGAGATGCAGCACCGGTGACTTTTGCTGTTGCTGCCGAAGTCCCTGACATCAAGCCAAGTCCATCTCCAACAGTTGATAATTGTGGACGATCAACAGTTCCTCCCGGTGCCAAAATATCTAAACCTTGACCGTAGCTGGAATAGTCCGATCGATCGTAAGCTTTGGAAAGTGCAATTTCATCATTAACCCGTTCCGCAGCGCCGACAGTAATAATATTGTCAAATTCTTGGGAAGCTTGACCCAAGGCAGACATGACGCCACCGTCGTTGCCAGCGGCGACTACCATTAATACTCCATTTTGGCGCGCATATTCGATCGCGCTCCTTTCCTTCGGCGTCAATTCATAGCGAGTTGTTATCGTACCGTCGGGATTAACTTGAGTAAGATCCATACTCAAATTAATCACTCCATTCTTTTTGCCAGAAGTCTTGACAAAATCAACATATTCAACTAATGAATCTGCCCATTTTCCCGAACCGATCGCCCTTCCAGCCCAAATAGGTGCTTTTTCATTAATGCCGTCAATACCAACACCGTTGTTTTGAGTGGCGGCAATAATTCCTAAAACATGAGTGCCATGTTCGTTGCCTTTACCAGGTTCCAATCTGGGGTCAGCATCGCCATCTACCCTGTCTTGTCCCCAAGTAATTCGCGAGTAGTCAATATCAGGATTGTTGCCAGCAAATCCCGTGTCAATGACTCCGATTATCGGCTGAACGGCAGCAGGAAAATCGAATTGTGCTGTCTCAATTGACGGTAATGGTGGCTGGATGGGCAGTAGGGTTAGTCGATCAACCGTCTCTTCCAGGCGATCGACTAAAGCCACAATCTTATCGGAAACAGTAGTTGATTCATTGAAAATCATCAACTTTTGAGCCACGCTTTCCAAACGGGCAATCAAAGTCTCGTTGCTGCTATTCCCACCCGGATCGTCGGCACTTCCCAAGTTAGTCAAACTTTGTTTCATGCTTTCCAATCGCGCTATCAAATTGGCAGAAATAGAATAATCTACTTCAGAACCCGTGGGAAAAACATCAATAGATGGTTGGGGATTTTCAACAGTAGCGGAATCCTCCTCAGTTGATTCATCAACTATCGGCAAACTCGGCAAAGACTCTTTTGGAATCACCACATCACTAACAGCCGGAGTTTCGGCAATTATTTCCTTCGTCTGCGACTCTTCACTCTTGTTAGCAGTCGTCACTTCCAGACTTTCCAAATCAGTTTCTTGCAGGGGCAATGAAGGCTTAACTTCCGCAGTGTCTTGACTCTCAACAGTCGCTGTTGGCTGAGTTTCCTTCACCGTTGAATAAACACTACTTTCAGGCAAAGTAACTGTGGATATTTCAGCTTTCTCAGTCTCTGTCAATGGCAATGACGGCTGCTTATCTTCAGCAGTTTCTTTACTCTCAATCGCCGTCGTTGGCAGAATTTCATTCACCGACTCTATAGGGTTTGCGACTACAACAACTTTAGTTGTTTCTGTTTTTTCTACATCAGTTACTAAAGCCTGCTTCGATTCCTCTTTCGCCGGGGTTTCCGCTGGCAAAACTTCCGGTTTGGTTTCTACCTTTGCCAGACTTACCACTGGCAAAAGTTCTGGTTGTGTCTCTACTTTAGACTGGTTTTCCGCTGGCAAAACTTCCGGTTTGGTTTCTACATTTGTCAGACTTGCCGCTGGCAAAATTTCCGCTTTTGTCTCTACTTTAGACTGGTTTTCCGCTGGCAAAACTTCGGGGTTTGTCTCTACCTTCTCCGTTGGTGTCGTTGCAGCAATTTCCGTCTCAAAAGTAGATTTTGCTGGCAAAGTTGGCGTTGCTGGTGCTTCGGTAACTTGGTCTTTTACCTCAGTTGTCGCTACGGGAAGAGGCGTTTTTTCAACTGGTAATTTTCCCGTCGAATCCGCCACAGTATCTTTGCCAGCAGTTGGTGTAGTTGTCGCATCTGTTGTCGGCTTTGTATCTACCTTATCGGTTGTTTCAACCTGAGTCGAATCACCAGAATTATTCGCAGTATCTTTGACTTCTTCCTCAGCCGTCACCGATGGAGTAGTAGGCTTTGTATCTACTTTGTCGGTTGTTTCAACTTGGGTCGAATCACCAGAACTATTCGCAGTATCTTTGACTTCTTCCTCAGTCGTCACCGCTGGAGTAGTAGGCTTTGTATCTACCTGATCCGTTGTTTCAACTTGGGCTGCATCAGTAGTATCTTCGTCGGTAGTAGTGGCAGGCGCTGGAGTTGTGGGAGTCTCTTTATCTGAAGTTGATGGATTCAGAATTTCCGTTTCTAAATCATCAAGTAAATCTGATAATTCAGCATCTACATTTGGTTTTGATTCCGGGGTAATGTAAGGTTTCGCATAAGCAATAAGTGCCTTGCCCAAATCTGTTTTCCGCCACTCTTTATCCGGGTTAATCACAGTATCAAGCAAAGCAGCTTTTGCCGTCGCACCCCGTACTTGGAAAATGATATCGTTGTAATCCCTATCACTCCCTGCATCTAACCGCATATCCTCCATGATAAAGGTATTACCTTCCCCCGTCATATCCGCCATTTGACCAAAGTGAAATCCCTCCACAGGATTTGCCATTGCCATAGAAAATAAAGGACGTTGATCGCCGCCAACAGTCGGATTATCAAACACAGACTTTACACTACCGTTGGGTACCAACATCACCCCATATTTACCCCCAGCAGTTACGGTAAAACTCTTGACTCCTAAGTAGACTCCTTCGTTGGCATTACTCTCTCCTAACAAACCGGAAAACCGCGCACCTTCTGTAGCATCGTTAATCACTACATGACCTTTCACAGAGTTACTTAAAGAACGCGCAGCTACTTCTTTAATGAATGCTTCAGAACCGGGTTCAAGTTTATCTAAATCCTCTAAACTGAAAATTGCTAACTCACCTTGGAACATTCCACCATCAAATGTGTAGTCTACACTAAGGCGACCAGTTTCATCCGTAGTAAAAATCCCGGAGGTAAAGGGAGAAATTAACTTTTTGTCGGTAGTCGGTTCTGGTTCTTTTTTGGTTTCAGTTGTTGCTACGGTAGTAGTTGAATTCTGTTTCTTTGTTTCTTCCCCGTTGCTGGTGTCAGTATTTGTTTCGTCCCCTGGCTTGCTGGCATCTGGGGAAATAGCAACTAAAGTCTCGTCTGTTTTTGGTTCTTGAGTGGCAACTGTTTCGCCTGCAACTGCATCTGTTTTGGCGGCGGCTGTGCTATTTGGATTGTTTGTGGCAACAGTTTCGCTGGGTTCTTCGGTGGTTGAAATTGCCGAAGCGGTTGGTGGTTTGTCTGGTGCGATTTCCCCCGCTGAGATAGTCTCTTCACTTGGCAGTTTTTCGCTAGCCGATTCAGGGGGCGCTACAGGTTTTTCCGGTTCAGATGTGAGAGCTGTTGCGGAGTCTGTAGCAACTGGTTTGTCTGGTTCGTCGGTAGTGGTTGATGTTGCTTCAACCGCAGATTCAGTCGCTGCTACAGGTTTTTCCGGTTCAGATGTGAGAGTTGTTTCGGAGTCTGTAGTGACTGGTTTGTCGGTAGTGGTTGATGTTGTTTCTGCGGCGGATTCAGTCGCTGCTACAGGTTTTTCCGGTTCAGATGTGAGAGCTGTTGCGGAGTCTGTAGCAACTGGTTTGTCTGGTTCGTCGGTAGTGGTTGATGTTGCTTCAACCGCAGATTCAGTCGCTGCTACAGGTTTTTCCGGTTCAGATGTGAGAGTTGTTTCGGAGTCTGTAGTGACTGGTTTGTCGGTAGTGGTTGATGTTGTTTCTGCGGCGGATTCAGTCGCTGCTACAGGTTTTTCCGGTTCAGATGTGAGAGTTGTTTCGGGGCCTGTAACAACTGGTTTGTCGGTAGTTGTTGATGTTGTTTCTGCGGTCACAGTCTTGTCATCAACAGGAGTCCCTGTAATTACATCTTTGCTTGCAGTCGGTTTTTCCGAAGTTGCGGCGCTGTTTGAAGGAAGTGGAGAATCTGATGTTGCACCGGTGAGGGTGTCTGCGTCGGATGATTTTTGACTGTTAGTTGGTGCTAAATTCAGCGTGTATTTGATGTCGCCGCTGATTGGCAAAACTTTGAGTGTATAGTCTCCGGCTACTAGGCTGTCAGCGCTAATTATTTCTGCACTGGTTCCCGGGTTGGTTGAACTGTAAAGTGTTGCGCCGCTAGAGTTTAACAGAAATACGTCGGCATTCCCGTTCAAACTGTCGATCGCGAATTTGAAACTGCCCGGACTGTTGATGTTAAATTTGTAAAGGTCAAAGATATTTGTAGTATCAACACTACCTGTGTAGCTTGTACTGTCAGTCAATGCCCCGATGTTAAGTTCAGTCATGTTACCCCGGAAAATAGTTGGTTGAATACGCCCTCAACTATCTATTTGGAACACCGTGAGGTTTTTATGCAAATTGCGGTAAATCGTTACATAAGTTTATATTTGAGGAACCGAACGCCCAAAACTTGAAAGCTACCTTACATTACGTCGATCACTGAGAAATAATACCTGATTATTTGGCTCTTCCGTGCTTAGTGTGCTAAATTTTTAGTTTTCTGGTCTCCTACATCATAGGTGGCTGGGATTTCAAGCCAATTGCCCCCAGTTGAGCAAGTTGCTCAACAGCGCAAGCAGAGGTAAATAATCTTAAAGCCTTACCTAGCAAAGTTTTGAGGATAAATTTAAGTTAACGCCAGCACACTCAGTATGAAACTTATGCGTAAAACTGCATCCGTATGACCTACCAGCCTTTTTAGTATTTTGTCACTGGACTATTTTATAAAAAAATGGATGGCTGTTTTTCCAAAAGAACAGATTTTAATCCTCAAAAGTGAAGAATTTTATAGCAACCCATCAGCCACAATGAAACAAGTTCATCGTTTTTTGAACTTACCAGACTATCAACTAACTGAGTATCGTAATTACAATCCAGGTTCATATTCTCTCGTCTCTGATAAATTACGTCAACAATTAGTGGAGTTCTTCCACCCTTATAATCAGGAACTAGAGGAATATTTAGGTATGGAGTTTAACTAGGAGTGATTATATTTGGAGCAATGGTTGGCTCAATATCTCCTGCGATCGCGATCGCTCTGATGGGGTAGCGATCGTCGGCAGCACCTACGCGATGCTCTTGTCTTTACCCCTGTCCCATAAATTAATATTGAGGCATCAGACTTAATCGCAGCCGGCCTCCGATTGACCGTCGCCTCCTTCTAGCAAACCTTGCGGTGCATCCAGCTATCGCCGTCACTCCCTAAAAAACCAAGGGCTCTCGTGGTCGGGGGGTAAGTTTTTACCCGACTGTCAAGCTCTGCTAGACAATAACATTTTACCCGATTAATTGTCAGAGTTAGCCACACAACAACATTTTACCCGACTGTCAAGCTTTGTCTGACAACAACATTTTGCCTTATTATCGAGGTATCGTTTTCAGCCTCAACGGAGCGCAAAAACCAGACAGCCCAGCCTCAAGTTGAGTGCTGGCATAACGGCTGCTATGCTACAAAATCGCTTCATAAATTTTAGCTGCCTGCCACTTTTCTCACACTTGCTTAACTTGATTTTTAATTCAACTCCGATGCCGGAACTTGACTATTAAATCACTTTAAATTTTGTTAAAAACGCTAAAAAATAGCTAATTGTTGCGTCAGCTAAAGTCAGGCGGAAAGCAGTATAATACCATTTTTTTAAAGATATGATAGACTTGCGTAAAAAGTAAAGGAGAGCATTACAATGTCTGGTCGTCCTCATATAAAGATTACCGAATCTGGAGAAAATTTGCGAGAAATCCTCAAGCAACAAAGAAGAATCCTAGCTTATAATAAAGTCCAAATGCTTTATTTATTTCAGTCAAAACAAGTAGAAACTGTGCGGGAAGTATCCGCTGTTTTAGGTAAAAGTGAGGCAACGATTCATCGCTGGCTCGGACAATATAGAAGGGGCGGTCTGGAAAATTTGTTAAAAAATAGGCAGGTTTTCGGTCGCCCAAAAAAGTTCTCAGTTGAAATAGCAGCGACCTTGCAACAAGAGTTGAGAGACCCCGAAGGATTTAAGAGTTATAAAGAAGTTCATCTTTGGCTCTGGTTGATTAAAGGAATAGCCAGTAGTTACCCGGCTGTCTATTCTTTAGTAAGAGGGGAATTAAAAAGTAAATTAAAAATTCCCAGACCTCGCAGTATTTCTCAGAAATCTACGGCAATTAATGAATTTAAAAACAACTTGCATCAACAGATAAAAGCTTTACTATACAAAGCTTTACCTCAAGTAAACAAATATAAAAAAGTCACTTATTGGTGTAGTGATGAAACGCGGATAGGGCTGCATACAATTTGTCGGCGTAAGCTGACCCTTTTCGGCGTAAAGCCCGCCGGAAAGCATCAATGGAAATTTGAGTGTTTTTGGCTGTATGGCGCAGTATCGATCCCTGCGGGGAAAAGTTTTTTTTGGGAGTTTTCCCATTTAGACAAAGTTTGTTTTGAAGCATATTTACAACTTTTGTCAATCCAATATCCTCATGAATTACACATCATTCAAGTAGATAACGCACCCGCTCATAATTTAAGCTCATCTGAATTACCAGACAATATCATTTTACGTAAGGATTCAGGTCAAAAAAAACTTCAGTGGCAAAAGCGGGTAAAATAAACGAATGAAAAAGCCCGCAGCGACCAGAAAGCAGAAAAAAACCGAAATCGAGCAGTTGAGCCAAGCTGAACTGGTGGAAATGGTACTGGGGCTGCAAAAAATCATTGAAGAATTGCAAGAAAAATTAGCTATTGCTACGGGCAAAAGGCGGAGCACCAGTCAGACTTCTTCAAAGCCCCCATCAACGGATCTGCTCCAAAAACCAGAGAAATCAACAGTCAAAGCAGAAGAAGACCAGAAAAAGAAACCAGGCGGACAACCAGGTCATCAGGGGAAAACTCGCAAAGGGTTTGGACGAGTAGATAGAACCGAAATTAGCTCACCCAACATCTGTCAAAATTGTGGCAGTCAAGAATTAAGTGAAGTAATCAACATCCACAGACAGCAAGTAGCAAGTCTAGTAGCAAAACCAATCGAGGTCGTCGAATATCAGACACACTCGTGTAAATGCCTCGAATGTGGTGCAATAGTTAGAGGAGAACCACCCTTGGGAATAGTTCCAGGCCAAGACTTGAGCATTAATCTCCAATCCCTATTAGTCTGGCTGGGCAATTATGGGCATCTTTCCTACGGCAAGCTGACTGAATTGTTGTGGGAACTCGGCACGATTGAAGTCGGAGTGGGAACACTCCAAAAAACCAATCAACGAGTAGCAGCAGCAGTCAAACCAGCGCTCAAAGCACTGTGGGAATGGGCACCTCTTCAATCAAATGTTCATGTAGATGAAACGCCGTGGTGTGTCATGGGGGTTAAAGAATGGCTATGGACGGCTAGTGGAGAGGGATTCTGTTTATTCCATGCCGCAGATACCAGGGGACGTGTGGAATTGGAAACAATGCTGGGTACAGAATTTGCTGGAGTCTTAAGCTCAGATGATTTCAGTGTTTATAATGGTGGCACAATCACAGCCCAACAGAAGTGTCTAGCCCATTTACGACGGCATTTTAAGAGAGTGCTGGGACTCCCGGGTGACAATAATGCAGCAGTCGCCCAAGTATTTATTTCATTAATAGATGAAGCTTTTAAGGCCCATGAGTCCTGGCGAAAGACGAAGGAGCAACTCACCTACAACTCGTGGGCTCAGGATTTCAAAATACGATTGAATCAAGCTTTGGCAACTTGGTTGAACCAAGTTGGTTATGCGGCAGGTTTGTTACTCAAATCTTTACGGGATAAGGCAGAACAATGGTGGTATTTTCTGAATGACCCCTCGGTTCCTCCAGATAATAATTTAGCAGAACGTTCCCTACGCCTAGCTGTAACGAAACGGAAAGTTTCTGGCGGCTCTCGTTCGATGAAGCGATTTGAGGAAACTGCTAATCTATTGAGTGTGATTCAAACCTGTCGTTTTCAAGCTCGTTCAGTAATGGCTTTTTTCCGTGAGGCTATTTCTGCCCATTCTTGTGACTTGACTATTCCTGAGCTTATTCCCTTCTTTCAGACCTGAATCCTTACCATTTTACTATTTCAGCCTCCGGCTTGTCCCGAAGTAAATCCCACAGAAAGAGTGTGGGAATATCTTAAAGATTTTTTAGCTTGGTCGGTGTTTAGTAATCTTGACGAACTCCGCACAAAAGTCCAGGAAATTTTGGCATCTTTCACCGCTCGCGTCATTGGTTTTCTCACCGGATGGTCTTGGATTTTACATTCTTTATCTCTATCAGATCTTTAAAAAAATGGTATAAAGTCAGGCGGAAGGCAGTATAAACTCAGTGAGATTACAGGCATTTGCAGGGACTGTACTCTACCTGTATTTACCTGAAAATATCCTGCAAATGCCTGAATTTTTCGGTCAAATTACTGCTTTTTTGTGCAAGGACTGCCTTTGCTTGTTGAGGCTGGTTTTGGCTGTTCTTTCTCGATAGCAAGCAATGGTTTTGCGATCGCAAACCATGACTAATGTGTGCAGAGAAAAATAATCCACCCCCATCAATATTGAGCATAGTGCTTACCCGCAGTTCAAACCTTGTTGATATGGAATCAGTTGCGACTCGCGAGTCGCGACTGAAGCGTCCATGCCTCAATAAGAGCGGTAAGGTATGGGACAGGCACTGCGAATTATGTTTTTGTTGGAATATATTAGCGATCGCTCTTTACGGCAAGAGATTACTGCTTGTACTCATAACGTGGAGAATTATAACCGCCATTGATAGCTAGGAGTCGAGCGACTACTGTAAACCGAGCGACTACTGTAAACCGAGCGACTACTGTAAACCGAGTCAGGCGGTAAATTTTTATCCGACTGTCAAGCTTTATCAGACAATAACAGTTTAGCCGATTGCAAAGCGCGGGCCCGACAACAGCAATTTACGCGACTGTCAAGGCTGACATAACGGCTGCTGTGTTGCCAATTTTCTCATACTCCTTATTTGATTTTTTATTCAATTTAGATAACGGCTACTGTGTTGCCAATTTTTTCGCACTTGCTTAAATTGATTTTTAATTCAACTTAGGTATCGTAACTTGACTATTAAATCAATCCAGTTTTTGTTAAAAACGCTAAAAAATTAGCTAATTGTTGCGTCAGCTAAAGTCAGGCATTTGCAGTATAAAGTCAGGCATTTGCAGTATAAAGTCAGGCGGAAAGCAGGTATTTGCAGGGGGTGCACTTTACCTGCATTTACCTGAAAATATCCTGCAAATGCCTGATTTTTTCGGTCAAATTACTGCTTTTTTGTGCTGTTCGTGCCATAACCTGTTGGGACTGGTTAGGGCTGTTCTCTATCGGTAGCAAGCAATGGTTTTGTGATCACAAACGGCGACTTTATATTTCAGATATAAAAATCATCCACCCCATGAATAGAGATTACTGTCTGTACTAATCAGGTGGAGAACTATAACGAGCATTGATAGTTGGGAGTCGATCGACTGCGGTAAATCAAGCCGCTGTTCCCTCACGACTGCTGTAAACCAAGCGGTCGTTTCCTCACGGCTACTGTAAACCGAGTTTGTAGGAGGTCACGGAGCTTCGAGTACAAGATTGAATTAAACCGGAGGAAGCGAATAATTCGCAATCCTCCATCCGACCTTCGTAATTATTCGGTCATTCGGCCTCTCACGACCGAGAATAATTTGCGATCGAAGAAAAGAAACAAGTTTTCTTTATTTCAAACATCGGACGATCGAGGAAATGGTAATGACGAAGGTCGAGCGCTCGAAGGGCGGAGTATGCGTTGACTTTTACAGCTACCAACACGATAGCCATCGACTGTAAGTAGCGATCGCTCGCAACACAGGCAAGTGCAGTATAAAGTCAGGCATTTGCAGTACAAAATCAGTAAGGAGACAGGCATTTGCAGGAACTGCACTCTACCTGTATTTACCCGAAAATATCCTGCAAATGCCTGAATTTGTCGGTCAAATTGCTGCTTTTTTGTGTCGAGCGTACATTTGCTGGTTGAGGCAGGTTATGGCTGTTCTTGAGTAGTAGCAAGCAATGTTTTTGCGATCGCAAACCCTAACTAATCTATGCAGACAAAAAATAATGCACCCTTATGAATGGGGAATCCTAGATGTCAAGGCGCTTAATTTTTACCCGATATTCGACTGTGCCGATTGCTCACATTGCTCCTGCTGTTGTGGCGGCTTTTGTGGCAGCACCGGCATCAATTGCCACAACTTTCCCATCGCACTTGGGTAGCGATCGCTCACATTGCTCGCTCTCTTGTTAACCAGCCATCGCTCTTTTGTTAACCAGCCATCACCGTCAGACGTTTAATCGTCCTTCCACTGCGATCGCCTCACTCGCTATAATTTATACACAAAAATTAAATAAACTGAGAGTTGGGTAGGCATCAGTCTCTACTTTGATAAACCCTCTAATAGCCCTCTCCAATTGGAGGGGATAAAATCACCTGACTAGCGGTTTTTAATTACAGCGGTTAACTTGTATCTTGGCAAGAGGTTTTTACTGATTAAAAACTATGAAAACTTTACCGTCCGTCAAACCCAGAGAGCGGCTATCCAACCATATTCACATTCGCCTCACTGACTCTGACTACAATCAAATTAAAGCAAGAGCCTCGCTAGTCAATTTGAGCATGAGCGACTTCATGCGCCGTGCAGCTTTGAGGAGAACCATGCCGCGCCCTCTAGCTGCATTTGACTTAAAAGCCTATCAAGTGTTATGCAAGATTGATGCCCAATTGAGAATTGCCGGAAACAACCTCAATCAGATGGCTAAAGCTTGCAATAGTGCTGTGGCATTGGGAGAACCCGTTGTTGTCAATACAGGACTCTTAGAAAGCGTACAGCAACTCATTCGAGAAAACGGGAAGGCAATTAAAACAATAGTTGCAAACCTCGCTAAATCTACAGTACGCTAATTATTAACAAGCCTGGGCTTTACCGCCTGAGCAATCGATGCTGTGAAACTGACGGCTTTTCGGTTATGATTGGCAAACAAATCAAAGGTACAGGCTTTCGGGGCTGTCTGAACTACGTGCTAGGTAAAAAAGACGCCGCTCTAATTGGCGGTACTATGTGCGGACAAACTCCTGAAGAACTCGCTGCTGAATTTGCCATCGCCCGACAGCTAAGACCTAACCTGAAAGTAGCAGTTTTTCATGCCACTTTATCTGTCGGTAGCACCGAAAAACTAGAAGATTCTGAAGAAAATGACCAACGCTGGCTGGCTATCGCAGCCAACTACATGAAAGCGATGGAATTTGACAACAACCAGTACGCAGTTGTCAAGCACAGCGATACAGAACACGACCACATTCACATCGTCGCCAGTCGCATTTGCCTAGATGGAGGTGTTGTTGACGATAGCTGGGACTATTACAAAAGCCAAGAAACTATTCGCCAGCTCGAACGGAGTTACAACCTGGAAACTGTTACACCCAGTTGGGAAACAGACAAGCGAGCTCAGACTACAGGAGAACACAGGCAATTTAAAAGCAAGGGAAACAAGAGTGTCAGGGTGCAATTGCAAGACCTAATTGATGAAGTTACCCAAGACAACCCAAGTATGCCAGAATTCGTTGAGCGGTTGCAGCAACAAGCCGTAGAGGTGCAAGTCACACTAACTGGAATCGGCTTCAGTAAAGGCATTTCTTACAATTTAGATGGAGTCGCTTTAAGTGGCACTCAGTTGGGTAAAGCCTACACTTTTTCTGGATTGCAAAAGCATCGAGGCGTTAGCTATGACAAAGGGCGAGATAACGCCCTAATTGAGGCTTTAATGCAGCCACAACACTTAGCGAACGCCCCTGGCGAGGCAGAGGAAAATGAGCTAGAGTCGTCACAATCCGAGTTAGTAGCAAGCGCACCTGCAACTCCTGCAACAGCAAATGAGCTAGAGTCGTCACAATCTGAGCTAGAAACAACCGCACCTGCAATTCCTGCAACAGCAAATGAGTTAGAGTTACAACTGTCAATCCTGCCTGAAAGGAATGAAACTCAGTGGCAAAAAGTGCGATCGCATCTAGCTGTCGAGTACAGTTTACCTTTAGAATTGCTTGAAAAATTGCACTCTCATTCTTGGCTGTATGCCGACTCAGAAAAGGCTGTCTTTACAGCACGGACGCTTGACGGGGAAGCCAGCTTCGCTTTTGTTCTCGATGAAAGAGGCAACTTTACTACAACCCATCCCCTGTCATCTGAAGCTGCTTTCTGGGTAGCGACTACTGGAGAAATTGAGCGAGCTGTGATTGCCTGTAACCCAATAGAGGTTCTTTCAATTTTGCTTGTTGAACAGGAAAACTCTGCAACAGCACCAGCGACAATTTACCTAGGAATTGAACGAGCTTCACAACTGCCTATACAATTCTTACAAGAACTCGATAGCGTTATTATAGCGATTGCAGAAGATTATATGCTCGCTCGAAATGCAAGCGACCTGCTACCGAATGCAGAACTTGTTAATCCACAGTCAAGTTGGAATGATATCTGGATACAATTAATTGAGCAAGAACAGCAAACTCAAAAACAAAATAACCAACAGTACAAACAGCGCATCCAAGATATCGAACTGGATTAGTTATGGTTCCCTGAAAAAGTGAGTAGTGTTTAATAAAAACGCTACTTAACAAACTTCCAGCTTACGACCTAAATTACTGATAGTGCTACCACTAAGTATTACAAGTTGGTGAATAAATTTATCAACTATTTTTCCTGGATTTCCTAAGAAAATTGACACGGCGCTGGCTCATTTTTTTTGGTGAGCCGACCTTGAAAAAAAATATTTATACGTTTTTTCCTAAAAGTTAGTACAAAAAAAATGAGCGCTGTCGCGCCAAAAAATAAAGTATCGGAGATAAAAAATGGAAGTATCGCAAACCAACACCTACAATTTCAATAATTTAACCTTCGTCCACCAAACAGAAAACGAACTGTACATCATGGGCAGGGAAACAACACTTGTATTGAATTTTCAACAAACAAGCTATCAAACGCTCGACAAAATAATCCACGCTCTGCGACTTGTCAGAGACAAAAAAGTCCTAGACAGAAAGTCAATTCTTGAGCAAGAACTGCTGGCATTAAACTTCCAATTCACGGAAGAAAGCAGCAACCGTAGCAACAACGACACCAACAATGGTAGCAGCAATGGTAGCAGCAACGGCAGCAACAAAAACTGCGAGCTAAAAATCGACTGGTAATTAAATTATGCCGGAGAGACAAGTTTGTTTCTCCGGCGGCCAATAGCAAACATTAAAACCACATTCAAAAATGGCTTCCTCTCATAGCAGCATAGGTGTATATCCTGCACTAAGACCAAGCCGATATGTTCGACCGGGCGCAACACTAAGTCGGCTGGACAATTATATTCGGACGAAAGGCTTTTTCTGACATAAAAAAGGCAGAGGGGCAAAGTTTTGTGGCGCTGCCCGAGAACATCGCTTTCAGATGAAGAGCGTATATACTTGAAATACAACTATCCGAGATATTAAACACAACGAGTCAGTACAGCTATGTCTGCTAAAGATGTCTTTCACGAAGTCGTTAAAATCGCTCTCCAGAAAGATGGATGGCAGATTACTCACGATCCATACACTTTACAAGCAGGAACTCTAGAACTTTACATCGACTTGGGTGCCGAAAGGGTGGTTGCGGCCGAAAAAGACGGACAAAAAATTGCCGTTGAAATCAAAAGCTTTATTGGCCCCTCCAAAATCTCCCAGTTTTACACAGCTTTAGGACAATTCATTAGTTATCGAGCAGCTTTGCAACAACAAGAAACTGACAGACTTTTATACCTAGCAGTACCCAGCAATGTCTACGATAGTTTTTTTACAATGGGGTTTATTCAGTCTTTAATTCAACAAAATCAAATTCATTTAATTGTTTACGATATAGAGCAGGAGGCGATCGCACAATGGCAAATGTAGACCTTTATAGGCAGCACATCCAAAATCTGCTCTCCCAACACGCTAGTCTTGTGTGGGATGAGCGAATTCAGGCTCAAACTATCTTTGATACCGAGCGCGATCATTATCAATTAGTATATGTGGGCTGGCGCAATCACCGGCGAATTTATGGCCCGGTTTTGCACCTGGATATTATGGACAATAAAATTTGGATTCAGCAGGATGGAACCGAGGTGGGTATTGCTAACGAGCTCGTAGAATTAGGAGTTCCTAAACAAGACATTATACTTGGCTTTGACCCTCCTAATATGCGACAATTAAGTGACTTTGCTATTGGATAAATTACGCTTAAGAGTTAAAAAATTAGCTGTTTTTAAGGCTACTTTTTTTAATAGTTAACCGCTTTCGTCAGCGTGCATAATTTTTGCAACTGGTGTTAGATTTCGTACTTGAACTTAACACCCAGTTGGTTGTGCGTAATTCCTCTATCTATTGCTTTCGCCAATGCGCCTCAACTCCTCGTCCCCGACATTCCAAACGCCCAGCATCCCTCTTCCGTCGCAATAGGTTAATAAGGGGAGGGGGAAGGGGAAGGAAGGATAAGTTTTCGCTTTTCTTCAATAAAAGCTAACAATAACCTGGATTTTTCCGTCCCTTTACCTTCCCAAGTAATCAGCTTTTTCTCCCCTTCCCCTTCCCCTTTCCCTTCTCCTTGTTGATTGCATCCAATACACTCGCCGTTTTAGTTCCTTTTGCGGATGTAACATATCCTACCCGCTGCTCAAATTCCCGATAAGCTGATAGTAGCATGACTCCCAAGAAATACTCCCACGCCTGGTAATAGAAAGAATGTGGTTATAATTAGTGTGAATTGTAGTTAGCACGTCCCGATAACCCGCAATTTCTTGTTCTGAACAATCGCGCGGCGTTGTTTTTTCTGTTACTAATTTCTTAATCCGTTCTAGCGGCACAGTAATGCCTTCAATGCGGTTAGAAGATTCGGTACTCTGAATAACCGCAGCTTGGCGCAAAGTGCCTAAAACTTGTGGGGCTTGTTGTTTAAATAACTCCTGCTTTCCCTTGTACTCTCCAAGCAAACGAATTGTTTGCAGAAGTCTTTGGTTGAGCTGTTGACTTTCAATGAACCCCTCTTCAAATGACAGCATCTCTATTTTGTCTCCTTTGTATTAATTATAAACATTTATTGCAGTCAATAAGTCGGATATTGCGTGCGCTCGCATCAAAACTTTGAAACCCGATTGCAAGCAGAACCGACGCCAAATCCAGATAAATAAGTAAGGCGATAGTTGCTTTTAGCCATAGCCCTTGCCTCTCTTGTTGTCCAAGGTTTGACGCTTAGCAAATCGGGCTCAGTTTCCAGTTGCTTTAAATAAGAGCGATCGCCCGTTACAAAGGCAATCGCCTGAGCCAGGAATTTACAGCAGCTCAAAGGAGCCTGAACCACCTGCTTTTCAGTAAACCTAACCACAATCCAATTCCACTCTAAGAATAATTGATTGCGGCGCATATCCCTGTCAGCATCGCAGCAGTGAGTGGGCTTCTTAGATTTGCCAGCATAAGGTTCATCAATCTCGACATCAATTCCGAGTCCAGATGGAGTGTGAATTACAGTAAAATCTGCTGAATAGCTCCTCCCAGATGACGGAATTTTAAACTCTGCTGCTTGGACAACTTCCTCGAAATATTGCTGTAAGTATTGCAAAAAGCGTTGTTCACTCACTCCTTGCCGAGCTTGAGATATGCTGGTGGAACTAACGCGAAGTGACATCAAATCCTTGAGCAATCGATTTCTGGAATCTAACTCAAGTTGGGCGCTTTTTAAACCTGTCTGCAACCCTTCTTTTTCCACCTTAAAACTAGAAAAATCTTGCTGTTTATTCGATAATAAATCTTGATGGGATAACATATCTTGTTGATTGTACTCAAGAACTTGCTGCTTATACCTGGATAGCAGCTTTTGGCGACAACCAAACACATAACTATAAGCAGCCGCAATTAAACATGAATAAGCAGCTACTATCAACAGCATTTCCCACCACAGCCAACCCCAAGAAATAGCTAATAGCGGAAGTACGATCGCACCATAGAGCCAAAACACCCAAATTAACCACAGCAACTTGACAGGTAACACCACAGGTGGTTGAGGCGGAGTCAGCAAAACAACAGGTTGCTCGAATTGTTGAGTTTCTTGAAGTTGGGATGAGGTGGCACAACTAGAAGTTGCCTCTGGCAAAGGATATTGATGGCAGAATTGCATTACCACTTTTGGGTAAAAAACTATAGGATAATTCATAACTTTAAATACTCCTTTTTTTAAGAGCGCGGTCGCGCTATTTTTAAGAAAGTTTTTTGAATTGTATGCAAAAAATCACCCAGTCAAACTCACAAAATTTAACTCATTCTCAACCAGTTAGCAAAATACAAAAGGACAAACAAATCTCTCTTAAATCCGACGCGACAACAATGGCTGCGCTTACTCAACTCGAAGAACGCCGCGATTATTATCACACCTGCATCAACGGAGGATACTAAGCATGAATTTAGCCACAGTAACGCTTGCTCAAAGTTCAATAACTGCGGCTCAACTTTGGCATCAACTAGAGTCAGCAGAAAGCTCAGAAGAAATTGACCAACTGCTGCAATCCCTTTGGCAAACCCAAGAAACCCAGGAACTCGCTGTTGATGCCCATGCCGACTTAGCCGACCAAATTGATGCCGAAATTGCAGGAATTACAGCCCGGATGCAGTATTTGATAGAGCTGCATTCAAGAGCTCTCCACAAACTCCAGGGGTGGAGAGAGCGGTTAGACCAAACCGTTCTCTACTTCAACGAGTGCGGCGTGTTAACTTCCGAAATTATTGGCAAACACCGCCGCATTACTGTTAAGGAAAATCCGCCTACCTGTGAAGTTTTGATTGACCCATCTCAACTACCAGAACCCTATCGTCGAGTCGAAACCAAAACCGTAATTTCTGCCGACAAAAAGGCGATTTCAGACGCTTGGAAACAAGGAATGCCTGTAGATGGCACTAGGGTTTTCCGCAAGCGTAAAGTGGTCTACAGCTTGCTTCCCGGTAACAATTTGCACTCTCTTCAAGCCAACCAGACGCTTGAGAGTCGTTCTTCGGATAAAACGCAGTCCAAAAAACGGCGTTAGCCATCTTTTCAGGTGTCAGGAATGCCTTGATTTGACACCTGAATTCTAGCCTTTGTCAGGTAAATGAGGCATATACCAAGGCTTGAAAGTCCTGACATTCAGAGAATCTTGTGTACCTCATATCTGTGATAAAAGCTATAGTAGACACCTCCGACTTAGACTTCCCTGAATTAGACCTTTCCGAATTAGAATGTGAAACGCTTGTTTTGTTTGTAATAGCGACAACTTAACTTAGGTTTAGCTCTATTACAAATTAATCCAGTATAGAGGGTTTTCAACTTGTTCTTCGGTGACGTTGAATAAGTTTGACGCTCTACCTTTAATAACCCCGTTAGCGTCGAGGTTCAAACCTCCGAATTGCTGACTGTTTTCACCTTCTCCAAAAGCAACGCGAGCAAGTGCATCGCTATCGCTATCAGAGAAATAATCCCGTTGGCTTTTCATAGCCGTAGTTGTGCGGACTACTTTCATTTTTTTTCTCCACATTGGGATTGTCATTCTGATTGTAACACGCTACTTCTTTCTTCTAAACCCCTCCAATTGGAGGGGGTGAATATCACTCAGTAGCAGGAATTTGTGAAGGAACAACCTTGTCAAAATCTGGACTATTACTGTGCGTAAGTCCTAAAAATGTAAAAACTAGGATTCAGGAGCTAATCAATGAGCAGAAGAAAACTTACCCCAGAATATCGCTCCACAGAATGGGTAGCTGGGGAAGGACTAAAAATCCCAGTCTTTGATATGTCCTTGACTGACGGTAGAGCAAAGGGGCGGTACCAAGCTGAATCAGAAGTGCTGCGTAACTCCCTGCTTGAACTGCTTTTTGAACCTGAAGAATTAGCATCCCTAAGCATCGTTAAACCCGACCCAAATGATAGCAGCTTCGACCCTTTGAAAAACATCGATTTCGGAGATGGTATTACCAGAAGAGTTGCTTTCAGCTCCGGCAAAAATGTTTACTTTGCAGACATTGAACTCTCAACCAAACTGTTGAGCGTATTCAAAACCCAACCCGACCACGCCTGTCGCTACGGCTCACTGCTAGTTAGCAGTTGCAACCTTGGAGCCAAATTGTTAGATAGCTCCCTTGACGGCGAAACCTTGCGAGTCAAAATTGTTGATTCTCAAAGCGATGACGAGAGTGAAAAAGCGAAAGCTCATAAGTGGCAAACCGGAGACTGTCACGGTAAAATTTCACCGGCACTAGCCCAACAATTAGGAGGGAATTACAACCGACCTTTTCAATTCAGATTTGCCTGGATGCAGGAATGGGGACAAGAAGACTGCCACACTCCAGAAATTAGCTTTCTTGCCAAAGGAACGCTGTTGCCTGATGCTAATTTAACCTCCGACTTGGGTTATGATATCATCATGGATCGCTCCTCTATCAAAGGAGTTGTTAAAGAGCAATTAGCTGAACTTATCCCCTGTGGCGACTACGAATTTCCCAAAGCTATACTGGGAAATCGAGGCAACGCCCAAGTAACTGAATACGAAAATTCCTGGCAATTTTCGATTTGGTATTCCGAAGCAGCTATTGGGGCTGACATAGCCACACCGACCAAAATAGAAGCCCAAAAGCTAGCGGACTTGCAAAATAACCGGCTGCAACTTGCCAAATACTTAGTGGAGCAGCACGACAAAAAAGCTGCTTTTCAATCTAGCCTTCACGAAGACAGCAGCGGATTACAAGAGGAAACAGATGAAAAAGCCCAACGCAACGAATCCCGGCTAATTTCAATTTTGAGGAACGACAAACTCGGTCAACTCCTCGACTTTCCCAAAGTCGTCGATTTCATGCAAGAACAACTGGCTAAAAAGTGGAAAGACTTAGCAATTAAGGGAGCAATTCATCACGGTTCAGCAATGGCTCAACCTTGTGACAGCCTCAAGCCCGGTACAATTGTTGCCCCCCACTTGCGACACGGCACAGAAGTCATCGTTACCCGATACCCAATTGTCAGTAAAGATAACATCCGCCGCTACACAGTAGACAACAAAAGCCAGCGCGAATTAACGCAATACAAAGGGTGCGTTTTCATTCGCTCTGACCAAGCCATGCAGCATCATCAATGTGATTTTGACGGCGACCAACTGGTAGTTACGCCTGCTTCCCGAATGCCGAATATCGCCTCTGAAACCAGGCACGCTAATCAAGAGAATGAGTACGATGCAGTGGAGAAGCGAGAGAAAGTTGACTACACTAAAGCTACCGATAGTGATGGCGATCGCAAGTATACCAAATTGCGGCAAATTGCCGTAGCAATCGCCCAAAATAAAATCGGCTGGGTGGCTACCTTAATCGGGAGAGTGCAATCATCAGCAGCAGAACCGGGACAGCCAGAAAGTTTATTCAATCAACAGAAGCGGCAGCTTCTTGGAAAGCTATTTGATGCCCTGCAAATTGAAGTGGACAGTCCCAAAAGTGCTACTCGTACCGAAGACCACCACCCCACCCTGCTGTCCAAGGCTAAGCAGTGGTCAGAACAGCACCCAAGCTACCTATTTGATTACAAAGACGACCCCAGGCTTTACAAAACGGTGCCATTACCTATAGGAGACGGCACCGCTATCAATTGCATTGCTAGGGAGGCTGTTAACCCAGAGTGGGAACCGACTCGTCTAAAAAGCCGCCACCGCGACGAATTTCGCTACTTGTTTGAGTCTCCTTCTGACTTAGATGAGCGAGAAAAATGGGAGGAACATTATGTCAGGTGGGCGCAAGATATTAAGGAACGCTATCGAGAAAGGATGGGTGAAATTCACTTGGAGTGCGGCGGCGATTCTAAGGCAATTAAAGAAGCCGTCAGCAAGTTATACGAGAGCTTAAGAGCCGATGTGACCGAAGCTTGGACTGACCCTGAAGAACGGTTTTTAGCTGCTAGTGCGATGTGGCACGTCGAAACCGCAAATCCCAACTTAGAAGTCCCTCGCAAAGCTTGTAAGGAACTTTCTCGCCAACTGCTGATTGAATTCAACCTTGAACCTGAGTACGAGCGACTGCACGAAGCTATGCCAAAAGACACTTACGTTCTGAGCGTCCCTTTCGAGGAATTTGAACTCGACGGCAGCAATAAGACTGTCAGGGATAAGAAGCGACAGCCAGTTGGCAAAGACTTAGCGGGACATTGGAAAGAATTGTTAGACAGCAAAGGCATTAAATATGAAGCAACTTTGCATCCGAGCCTGCCAATGGTCAATTTTGCCTTAATTGAACCCAGCGACAAACTGGTGGGAATTCTTGAGAAGAAGTTTTGCGAAAATGTCAACGACATCGACAGTTTAGACTTAACTTACCGCGATGGTCTTGGTCGCACCAAAGATGTGAGTTCACGCATTGTAGCTCCTGCTGATTATACTTGGCTTGAGTCCCAAAACCAAACACCTAAAGCAGCATTGGTTCTCAATTTGTTTACAGATGAAATTTGCCAGCAATTGCAAAGCTTTCAGTTTGACAGAGCTGAACTGATTGGACAGAAGTACAATGACTTGAAAGATGTTGACTTTAGCAGTCCAAAATGGAGGCAGAAAACATTGACTTTTGAGGTGGGTTCTGTTAGCGGTAGCGGTTCGAGGCGCGACGGCAGCCCTATTGTCCTCCTTGACGGACAAGAATTAGCTATGTTCTCTGCTAATTCACCTAAATTGCCGATCGGCACTACCTTTGAGGCCACTATTGAACCCTCGCCTAAAGGCAGCGCTCTGATCTTAAACATCAACCCTAGCTCTGTGCAACTAATTGAATCAGTTGAGGAATTTTCAGAAGTCCCGCCAACCTTTTGTCAAGACCGATCGCTATCCGTATCGCCAACTCCTTGTCAAGAGCGACCGCTTGTATCGCCAACCCCTACCCAAAAGCGATCGCAATCCGTATCGCCAACCCCTTGTCAAAACAAACCGCCGTCTCAATCCCAAGACATTGCTGCCAGCCCCGCCTACCTCTCACAATTGCTGAAAGATGCGATTTGTGAAGCATATAACCAAACTGGAGAAACTACAATTCCTGTGGGAAACTGGACAGCTTTTATTAGCAAATCTCGCAACAATGTTAGGTGTTTAGTCAGAGATGAAACTGATAATCCGGTCTTAGCTGCTGACTTGAAAACAGGTCAATTTATTAAGAAGCTTTCGGAAAATAGCAGCGCTCACTTTCTCAAATATCTCTTAAAAGTCGATGCTGAATTAGCAGCCACATCCTCAACAATTAGAGTTGCCGACGCACAACTTTAACGTAATTTCGGAAGTCATATTATGTCCGGTAACTAGACCGTAATTGCAATTCTATTACTTTGCTGTGGCGAATTTACAAATACAGGCTCATGCAAATCATAGAAAAAGCGCAAACCTTTTCAATGCGTGTTGCCTAAATGTGTCTTGCTTGTCGGAGGTCAAAGTCGAATGAGGCAAGAAAAGACACATTCGACTTTGACCCCCCTTGAGGACATTCGTACAACACAGATTGAAGCCTGCGGTGTTATGGGTATTTTGACGGATATGATATGACACTTCTTTTGCTTCCGCTTAATCAATGCCTTCCCCCTCCGATTGGAGGGGGTCACTTTAACTCCCCAAAACCGCACTTTAGAGTGAAGTCACTAGCCATACTGCTCGAATTTCATGGGAAATATCCACTCACGCCGCCACAAAGATTATGGCTACAAAAACAGCATACCGAAGCCGAAGCCAGGGAAACTACATCACCCCTAACACAGCGGAGGGCAAGAAAATCCTCAACTACCTAAGAAATCGCTGCGAGAAAGCTTTAGATTACTGCCAGGAAAATGGACTCACCAGCGTAGAAGATTTTGCCGATGCAATTGAAGAACTAACGGAAGCAGACGGCAAACCTGGCATTAGCGTGGAGGTCAAGCATAACGGACTCGTCCTCAGTTTGAGCGATCGACCCGAGTACGGCTCTACCACAGGAAAGTACATGATGGAGCACTTGGGAGAGCCGGACGACAACAGATTTACTAAAACAGGAATTGAAGCATTACTCGATTCGCCTCGAACTAAAACAAGGTCTAAAAAAGACAATTTACTAGATGAATTGGATGATGAGCAACCCTCCCCCAAGTCTAAATCTAAAGCGACCACCAAGTCTAAAAAAGACGATTTACTAGATGAATTGGAGGATGAAGAACCCTCCCCGTCTAAATCTAAAACTGCAACTAAGTTTAAAAAAGACGATTTGCTAGATGAGTTAGAGGATGAGGAACCCTTGCGCCGAGCGAAATCTAAAACCAATACCAAATCGAAAAAAGATGAAATAAAAACTTGGGAGGATGACGAACCCTCAGCCAATTCTAAAAACAAAACTCGACCTCGAAAAGATGACCTACAGGAATTGGAGTCGGAGGAACTACTGCTTAAATCTAAAGCCTTAACCCGCTCTCCGAGAGATGAGCTAAGTGAGTTAGATGAGTTTGAAGTCAAAAAACCTCAACCTAAAGCTAAGCCTCAAACTAAAAGCCACCTTCAAAATTCTGAGCGAGAAGATTTGGAAGACGAAGAATTATCAGCTAAATCCCAAGCCAAAAGAAAACTTCAGACAGATGAAGCGGTAGAAGTTGCTGAATCCTTAGCACGCACACCTTCAAAAACCCGAACGAGCCAACAGCAACCTCAAGGCAAAAAATCAAACGACCAGAACATCGATAGTATCCTCGATGCTGCTGTACAAGTTAGTGGTAGAACAGCCATTTCTGGAAGTGAGGTAGAAGGTACAACTGTCAGCGGCCTGAGCACTCAAGTTGCGGTTCTCGCTACTCTGATGGGGAAAAAAGCAGCTTCTCAAATTATAGAAGCTGCTCTTGGGGCTGGAAAAGAGCGCCAAGTTGCCGGTATTGTCAAAAGGCTCCAAGCTCAAAGCCAGCGAGCTGACTCCCTCTCCCAGCGAGTTACCAACTTGGCTGAAGCGGATTCAATGGCAGATGCAACGGTTGAATCCGAAGCTTTACCAATAGCTGAACCGGAGCCAGAACCGGAACAAAACATCTTACCTGAACCGGATGCCGAATTTGTCTCAACACCCGGTATGCTCTTAGCTAAAGCTGTTAGCAAAGTCCACGGAAAAGTTGATAAAATTTCCGGTCGTGTAAGAGACAACAATTCTGAAAAAACGGCTTCTATTAAGATTGACACAGAGGCGAGTTTTGAAGAACAGCTCGTACAAATAAATGAAGCACTCAACCGACTTGAAAAGCGACTCGATACCCTAGAAGAGCGAATAGAAGCTTTAGAGAACAAACTTTCTCTTCAAAGCGAGACAGGCGTTCAAGCTGGCGAGGCAAAATTAGAACCACCCGACAACTCAACTCCATCCCTCAGCGACCAATTCGTACAAAATGCAACAGAAATAGGTGAAATAATTTCATTAGAATCAACAATCCCAGCTAGCAGCAGCGCTAGCGCTACTGCTAAAAAAATCACTGTGACAGCCCAAAATCTTACTCAGGACTCCCAACTTGCAGCAACACTGGCGAAAATTTACAACCTAGCTGAAGAAGAAGCAAATGCGGAAGGCATTGCATTAGAAGACGGGGTTGATTTGGGAGAAGCAAAACTTTATGTAACAAATTTTGACTCCTCTACCGCTGTCAGCTTAAAAACTAAGGAAGGCGAGGAACTGTTTTCAGCAGTACAGGATAAAACTGGAGAATGGGAAGTTACAAACGACTTCCTGAAACCTGAAGAAAAAGAAGAACTCGACCGCTTAAAGATTTTTCAACAAGCTCTCAACCAAGAGCGTCTAGCTGAAATGGTAAAGAGAAGCGGTCAGGATGAAGTCAGCTTTACCGATTCCCAGGGTTCGCGCCTAGACTTTGAAGTCGAATTCAGCGATAAATCCAAGTCGAAGGGTACTGTCAAAGGCTTTAACTCTCACAGCGAAATAGTTTTTGAGGCTAGCCTCCAAAAAGGTAATCTTGAGGTACTTCTGTGCGACATTCCACCAGAAGTAGTAGAAAATCTCCTCTCCCAACAGCAACTTGCTCCAAACCAGAACTCCAACAAGCAGGAAGCTACAAAAACTGAGACCGAAATGGAAATGTGAAATAACTTTTTTCACTTGCACCCTCCATTTGGAGGGGGTCACTCTCACTGTATAAAATCACCTTTTTTGGCGATTTTGCAGGGATTAGATGCAACTTAAATTAGCATTAAAGCACTAAATTAATCGAGATAGTGACATGGCTACTTACTTAGACCAAACAAGAAATCAACAAAACCGCAACTCATTATCACGCTGGTTAAAACAACAGAAAATAAAACTGGGCGACCTTCCATTCCTCGGCATTTGCCTAGCCTCGCTCATCTACTTCAGCATTCACGACCCGCTCTTAATTGCGACTTTAGGCTGCTCCAGCATTGTGTTTTTGAGTTTATGGCACCTCACTAGAGCTATTCCCATTGTAGAGCGATACATAGGCTGCAAAATTCGCTTTTGGCACATTGCCACTGCCATTATCACCTCTACTGCACTTTGCTCCGTACTCGATTCCCCAGCCAACGCCCTCTTCCTCTCCGGCTTAGAAGAATTTATGCAAGAACTCGCAGAAGGAGCCTCTTCAGCAGGAGGCGAAGCTATTGATGCCGAAGTCATCGAACTGATTTTCAACTTAATACGCGGAGCCTTTCTTTTGTTAGTAGCAGCCGCTTCTCTTTTCGCCTACAACCAAGCACAACAAGGTAATGACTGGAGACCAATTGTTACCCAAGTTGCCTTAGCCTTTGCCATTGTAATTGCCGTTGATGTAGTAACTTTTCTGTTCATTGGCAATGGCGGAGGTGGAGGAGCTTAGGGAAGAGTGGGAGAGGGGGAGAGTGGGAGAGGGGGAGAGGGGGAGAGTGGGAGAAGGGGAGATTAGAGGTGTGCAGTAAACAGCAAGCTATTTGAATTTTCAGGTAGATTGCACTTCTTACATAATCCGTCATTTTAATTCAATTGGCTGAGTATATGTTAGATGTTGAAGCCCTCTAGTTTTTATCGGGTTGTTGCGAGTTTTCAAACTTCTCCCCTTGTTCCACTCTCTTCTTCTCCCACTCTCCCCTTCTTCCACTCTCCCCTCTCCCCCCCTCCCCCACTCCCCCACTCTCCCACTCTCCCACTCCCCCACTCTCCCTCTCTTTGGTTCACCGACTCTTTGTATGGTTTTTTGCCACTGGAAGGAGCCACATAGAAGGGTTATTAATCATATTGACCAGTGTACCCAGTATTTGATTGTAATGTTGATACAGCTCTCTACCAACCTGAACATCCAAGTAATTGCATTTAACAGCGAATTCAATCCAAGTTTGAGTTTCAGCAGCTTCAGCTTCAGAATCACTTAATTTGGATACAAAAGCTCCTTCATAACGCCGTTTACGCCATGCCTCAGACAAATTGGCACAAACAGAACGCGAAGACCGACGAATTTGATCTGTCAATGAATATCGTTCCTCAATAGGAAACTTTTTAGAGAGTTCAAAAATCTGCATAGCCACATCTAATGCAAGTTGATACACTTCTAAATCTCGGTGGGATTGAATTGGTTTTCTGTTCATTTCAAACTCTAATTTCTTAACTCCACTTTCTATTATCCCCTCTCCCAATCACCCACTCTCCCTCTCTCCGAATCACCCCCTCTCCCCCTCTCCCCCTCTCCCCCTCTCCCACTCTCCCCCTCCTCTCTCCCTCCCCCTATTACCATGCTTAAAGACCCAGATAAAGACTTTATTTCCGTCAACAAAATTCTCGGCAAACAAGCCAGCATCGGCATCATTCCAGCGGAACAGCTAATTCCCTGGATGCTAATCACCGTAATTTCCTACCTCCTCACCAACGGCTTATTCAGCTTAGGAATGCCTTGGTTTTTCACCACTACTTTCTGGCTAATTATAAGCTGGTGGCTCCTGACAGGTAACAAACCTCACCTTTTTGTAGACAGGTTTAGACCTCCGCCGGGGAACGAGTGGTACAACGGCAATCTTTTATACCTTTCTCCCGTTCCCCAACACCGACCAAACCCGATTCGCCACCGAATCAGCGATTCACAAGTCCGAGTCAAACTTAAACCCAAAGTTGCTCCCACTCAACAAGGAGATAACAGCCGACTTATGCCCTTCCAAAACTACCAAAACCTCCTGTGTTTAGTCACTATCAAAAAGGATGGTCGAGAAGTTTCTGGTTACTTACTGAATGAAGGCAGTCAATACCAAATTGTATTCGGATTCGAGACGGCTGGCTTTCACAACATTCTCTACCGCCATGAAGTAAACAATGCAGCCACCGCCTTAGAAGAAGGGCTAAAAGACATTCCCCCAGGCGAAAAAATGACCTTTCACACCGGCTGCTACAGCAGCGATTCCCTTCGCCAACAACAGTTAACTGAATTGGCTGACAACTGTCACCTCAAACCCATTTCTGTACTCGTTCGTAACGAACAGAAACGCATTCAAGAACTCAATTTAGCAGGCACCAGACAACTGTGGAACCAAACTATTTTCTGCACTTGGACATTCAACGCTCAATCTGGCTCCAAATCCAACGACCCTCTGAGTAAATTCATCAATGGAATTATCAACACAGCCAACACCATTGCTGCACAATTTACAGGCAACCAGCGCATCTACTCTGAACGCTTTTACAAACAACTGCTGCTCGATGGTTTCGAGCAAGGCTACATCCGGTGGGAACTCTTGCTAAACACCAAAATTGGACTGGAAATTCAACCCATGAATGCCCAAGCATTGTGGGGATGGCTGTGGCAAAAATTCAACAGCGCACCCGTACCCCCTATCCCCCAACTTCTCACCTTAAAAGAAACCGCCTCCGACTACAAACTAACCGAAACCCTCAACAGTCACAAACACGCCTGCACCATTTTAATTGAAGGTATGAGCGGCCGTTCGAGCTGCCCGGAACACAGAAAAGCTAGCTCACGCATTTTGCTTCCCGGGAGAAACGCAGAATGCGGCGTGCTAACAATGGAAGAGGGCCCCGGCGGCTGGCTCAATACTAGAGAGCAACTGCAATGGCTCTGGAAAATTATGAGCAACAGCTACGTCCGCGATACTGAAGCCGTTGTCGAAATTAGCGCCGCTCCCAACTTTATTATTCAAGACAACTTAGCAAGGCAAGCTAAACAATCTAAAAGTGCCAAAAAACGCGCTTTAGAAAAAGGTCAAGGTCGCGATGTAGGAGCAGAAGTCAAACAGGAAGAATCCTTTGAAGCCCAGAAAAAAATGTACAAAGGTGCAAGAGCAATTCACGCTGCTGTCACCTTCTTAGTCTACCGACCAACCCCGGAGCAACTAACACACGCTTGCCAAATGCTCTCCCACAGCTTCGGCTCTGCCAAGGTATTAAGAGAGCGCAACATTGCTTGGCAACTGTGGCTAGAAACTTTGCCCATTACTGTAAGCTGGCTGTTGCACAGCAGTTCGCTAATTAACGAACGCCGCCTCACCTTAGACACCGAAACTGTCCCCGGTATTTTGCCCTTAACTGCTGTAAGGGACATCGACTCAAAAGGAGTTGAATTCATCACCAAAGGCGGCAAACCCGTGTACGTTGACCTCATGCACAACCAAACCAGCCGCGCTGTCATAACAGGCGAGTCTGGTTCCGGTAAAAGTGTTTTGGGATGGCGATTTGCAGCCGATGCAATAGCCGCTAATATCCCAGTAGTCGGTATGGACATCTCAGCAGGAAGCGGCAGTACCTTTGAGACAGCAGTGAAACTGTTAGGCGACGACGGTGCGTACTACGACATCACCTCTGGCAGCTCAAATCTACTCGAAATACCCGATTTGAGGTGTTTCGACAGAGAAGAGCGATCGCGCCGACTAGACCAATGGAAAGAGTTTATCAGAAAAGCGCTGACTATTATCAGCATGGGCAAAGTCCGCGACCCAAAATTAGCGCAGCGAGTCGATGCCATTTTGCTGCTAACTCTGAAAAAATTTCTGGAAGACCCAGACATTATCGAGCGCTACAATACGGCATTTGAAAAAGGCTGGAAATCGACCGCGTGGCAAGAAATGCCAACCCTCACAAACCTCCTGAAATTCTGCACAAAAGAGCAACTAAACCTACAAAACTTTACCGATTTCGACCGCATTGCCATCAACCAAATTATCACTCAATGCAACGCATTACTAGCCTCACCTTTAGGGAAAGCAATTGGCAGACCGAGTACATTTTCACCCGAACCCGCTGTTAAGTTTTTTGCCCTTAGCGGTCTGGGCAACGAACAAGACCAGTATTTAATGGCTATTAACGCCCACGCTGCTTGCATCCGCAACGCACTTTCTCACCCTAAAAGCTTATTTATCGGAGACGAACTTTCGATTTTGTTTAAAAAAGACGGATTTGCTGAAGTAGTAGGCGAACTCTGTGCAGTGGGTAGAAAAAATGGCATTTCAGTGCTCTTGCTATCCCAAGATATCGACAGTATTTGCGACTGTAGTGCCGGCACTATGATTATGCAAAACATGGTGTATCGAATTACCGGAAGATTGACATCAAACGGAGCTACTTCTTGGGTCAAACGTTTGGCATATCCGGCTGAAATTATTAGCCAAAATGCCACAGAAGCTTTCCTTCCCAGAGCTGCCGACCTTTATTCCAATTGGCTAATTGAAAAAGGAGGTCGTTTCTGGCAAAGCCGATACTATCCAGGCGAAATGATATTAGCAAGTGTGGCTAACAATCAAGCTGAATTGATGGCTCGTGCGCGAGTTATGGCTCAATATCCCAATACGTTAAAAGGGCAACTGCTAGCACTCAAACAATTTGCCTCTGAATATGTACAAGCCGTTAAAGAAGGGCGTTCATTAACCAATATTGGCAAGAATGCAGTCACTGATATCAATGGACACAAATCCCCTCAAGACCTTATTGCTAGCTAGACGGAGAAAAACCGATGAAATCACCGAAATTGCTTGTTAAACTTGCCCTCGGCATTCCTGCAATTTGGCTGAGCTTAATACTAAATTCTGTTGAAGCAAAAGCTCAAACCTCTGACAGCAATCCGACTGCCACACAGCTTCCAAGCTTAAACAATCCTAACAGCAGCACTTTCAACCGCTCCAGCTTCACAGTTCCCAATCAACAAATAGACACGCAAATTCAACAATCAGCTAATAACTTATTGAACAACCAAAAAGAAATAGGAGGTATAGAAAACACAATTAGCGGCATAACAGGCGAAATTTCAGATACCATCTCCACCATCTCCGACAGCATCTCAGGCATCTGGGACAATTTGTTAAACAAAGTCGAAAAATTTAGCAGTGAAATAGAATCAACCCTCTCTTCATTCCTGGGAGAACTGAAAGTTCCCGACCTAAAAGAAGCAGTTAAAAGAATAATGGACGGCAACACCTCCGAAAGCGAAGGGACAAAACTATCCGCTGTTTTAGAGAAGAGACCGCAAGATTCTTACAGCCTCAAAGAGAACACCGCAGAACTCGCAGAAAGAGAAAGTGCTGTCAGTGAAGCCAATAAAGCCACTCTCAGTAAAGAAGCTCAACAAAAGCAAGCTCAGATGAAAGAAATTGTCCAGCAAAACGTAGAGCAAACTAATCGCGAGAGCCAAAATTCAATGGAATTGGGTGCTGATTCAGAAGGTCAAGATGTCACACAGAACATTATGAGAAACATATCTCAACAAAGTGCGATCGCAGCTAAGCAAGCAGCCTTATCAGCAGAAAATCAAAGTGCCTTAGTCATGCAGGGCCAGCAAGCTCAAATCGATCGCAGTTTTGCCAACATTCTCAATGCTCAACAAGCTGAAGAACTCAACGAAATTAACACAGCCCAGAGACGGCAGGATGCTGCGGCTGCTACAGCTTCTTCTACTCAAGCCGGACTGTTTCAAATGCCGGGAGGCATAACTTTGGGTGAATAAGGGGAGTGGGGAGTGGGAGAGGGGGGGAGGGGGGGAATGGGGTGAGAGGGTGAGGGGATAAGGGTTTCCTGTTTCCGCTTGTCCCGCTTGTTCTCTCCCACTCTCCCACTCTCCCACTCTCCCTCTTTCTCCCCCTCTCCCACTCTCCCCCTCTCCCTCTTTCTCCCCCTCTCCCACTCTCCCCCTCCCCCTCTCCCACTCTCCCCCTCTCCCCCTCTCCTTCCCCTTCCCCTTCCCCCTCCCCTTCCAAAGATGCTGACACAACTAATCGGCCAAACTAGCACAGCAGGACAAGCCCTGGACACTCTATCTGACGCCATAGAAGTCTCTCAAAAAACCGTCGAATCGTGGAATTTAGTTTGGTCTAACACCTTCAACACTCAAGAATCCTCTCTCTGGATTGCCTTAGTCAAACTCGGACTAATTCTGGCGGGAATATCTGTTACTTACCTCGCTGTCACCAGTGGCAAAGAAATCATCGAAAAACAGTCTTGGTCAGAGCTAGTAGCCATGTTTATCTGGCCACTCGTAATTGTAGTATTTCTCAGCAACAACGGTAAAGTCTTAGCTGAAAGCGTCAAATTCATCAAAGCTGTAGGCAGCACTCAAGTTCAAGAAATTATGAAAATTCAAGTCGGAGAAATGACCTTCAGAACGGCCCTGAGCGACGTTAACCTTACCAGTGCTGGAAAAGAAGAGATTGAGAAACTCTACAGCGAATGTCAGGGCAAAGTTGGCTCAGCTTTAGTGGAATGTTGGAACAGCAAAAAACAGCCAGCTCAACAAATCCTTCAGGCAGCCGAACAGCAAAATGGAGGACCTCTCAAAAGCTTGCAGCGATTTGTCGAAAACTTAGGCAATGTTGCCAATCTTCAGGATATAGGAAATGGCGATTTTGCAGGACAAGTTTTTAGGTCTACTGTCTTGCCCATCATTCGCTTAATTCTTAGATCAGTACAGTGGGCATTTGTCAATATTTTAGAAGCAGCATTGTTGCTAACAGCTCTATTCGGACCTCTGGCAATGGGCTTGTCGCTGCTGCCGCTGCAAGGAAAACCAATCTGGGCTTGGTTAATAGGATTTATGTCGTTATTTGGAGTGCAATTGGGCTACAACATCGTCGTTGGATTAGTCGCTGTAGTGATTGTCAAGTCCGATGCAGAGTTAGTTACAGATATCGCCTTTTTATTCTTTTTAGCTGTGTTTTCTCCCGTTCTAGCCGTGTTAATAGCCAAGGGTGGTGGAACTGCTTTGTACAGTGCGATCGCCAATAGCACCAAACAGCTTACAGATATTGCCAGTAACGCGATCGGCGTTATTGCCGGAAAACTGATCTAGGGGAAGGGGAAGGGGAAGGGAAAGGAAATTGTGATAGATTTTTCTGGGCTTAGATTATCATAAAATTTGTAAAAACTTCTAGCCTTTGATTCCTCAACTCTCTACCCTTTAATTTTTTGTAAAAACTTCTAGCCTTTGATTCCTCAACTCTCTACCCTTTAATTTAAGGAGATTAATTATGTCATCCCATCGCGAACAATTTATTTGGCAAAGAACAGCAAAGTTAGCTGTGAAGTGTTACGAGATTACCAAAAAATTTCCCAAGGAGGAACTGTATGGTCTTACTAATCAGCTTCGTCGAGCTGCGGTTTCTGTACCTGCCAACATTGCTGAAGGCTATGGACGCAATACAACAACTGATTATGTCCGATTTTTACACATAGCTGAAGGCTCATTGCGAGAAGTTGATACCCATGTATGGATAGCCACTGAGCTTGGCTATATCAATCAACAAGATAGTGATGTCCTCTGCCAAGAAATTGACCAGTGCCTTCGCCTTCTTTTGTCTGCTGCTAGAAAATTAGCATCTCGTACTTAAGAAGGGGAAGGGGAAGGGGAAGGGGAAGGAAGGATAAATTTTCTACTTTTGAGTTGAACCTTCTTCTGTCACTTATCAAATTGTAAATAATCAGCTCCCCAATGTAGAAAATGACAGGATTTTCCCCAAGTTTTTCAACCCTTCCCCTTCCCCTTCCCCCTTCCCCTCTCCTCCCCCTTCCTCAACTCCGAAACTAGCACTAATTAGTAGCAAGTAAAGCTAATAATAACCTGGTTTTTCCTTTCCCCTCCCTTGTTTTCCTTCCCCTTCCCCTTCCCCCTCCCCTTCTCTTAACCTTCCCCTTCCCCTTCCCCTTCCCCTTCCAAGAAAACTATGAAATTCCCACAATCACAACCCTTACTCCCTGAATCTAAAAACACCTTAGCCTTGTGCTTTGTTCTACTAACAAGCTTTGTTTTCCTCCTGACAATTACTGTTTTAGTGAATACAGTCAGTTTGAGAGCCTTATCTCAAAGAAAAGTTACCTTTGTCCAGTTAAAAGACGGAACCGCAGCACGAATTGCAGAACAAGATGAACTGTACAGAGAGCCGAAAATCATCCAAAATTTTGTATCCAGTTGGGTAAATTTAACCTGGGCTTGGTCAGGCAAAATTCCCGGCACAAATGACCCAGACCCCGGCATTAAAGTTAAAGGTTCCCAAGTTCCTACAACTGCTTGGATGGGCTCCTTGATGATGGAATCAGAGTTTGGTAAAGCTTCCCTGGTCGAACTTGCCAAACTCGTTCCCAACACCATCTATTCAGGAAAAACCCGCTCTGGAGTCTATATCTCTCACATCTCAGAACCGAGAGAAATAAAAAGAGGAGTTTGGGAAATAGATGTAATTGCTACTCGCGTAGTGCTAGAGCAAGGCATTGGAGAAAGCCGAGAACAGTTTAATCGAACCTTCACCGTCAAAGCCGTAGAAATTCCCAAATCCCCTCTCAAAGAAAACGCTAATGAATTAGAGAAGACTATTCACTCTTTGAGAGCAGCCGGATTAGAAATTTCCCGAATTGTCGAATTCAAACCATAGAGGGGGAGGGGGAGGGGGAAGGGGAAGGGGAAGGAAAAACAGGGAAGGGGAAAGGAGTACCGCCCCTACAGAAACCGATTTGTTTGTACTTCACTTACCTGAAAAGTGCTGTATATGAACTTCAAGCGGTTGTATTTTAACAACAAAGAGGTCCTAATTTTATGCTCTGTCCCACTCACATACAAGCCAATCATTTGTTAATTAACCATCGTAATCAGCAACAACAGAGGTAGCCATGAGTAATAGACAAGACTCTTCAAACAATTCTCATCAAACAAAGTTGACAACCGCAGAAATTGAGCCAAATAATTCACTCCCTCTTGATAGCGAAAGTATCCTTAATAACGATAGTAGCAAGATGTCAGAAGACAACTTTTCCCCTTCCCCTTCCCCTTCCCCTTCCCCCTCGAAAGATGATGATATTGATGAAAACTTCATTGCTAATTTCGACCCCAATGCACCCCTAACACTTGAAACTCAATATCAACTCGCTCAAGATGAGGAAAGACCACTGCCCCCGCCTGTTTCCGAAAGAGGCGTTCCTAGAGCAGTGACAATGCTGCTGTTGACTGGTGGAATACTATTGCTAGGACTGCTGATTTGGCAATTTATCAAGCCTAAATCACCTCGCCAACCTATCGCACAATCAACACCAAAAGAAAGCTCTTCTGGCACCATTAAAGATGAAAAACCGGAGTTGCTGGCTAAATTAGCTTACCAAGACCAACAAAAACTGTTAGCCGAAAAACCGCAAAAAACCGCAAAACCCAAAACAGAACCGTCGCCCAAACCGTCAAGAACCCCACGAAATCCGCGAACTCCGCGTCTAGTCGCTACCCGGAGCGCTGCACCCCCACCTACTCCTCTACGCGAACCCTTACCCGCACCCCGAACAGTAGTGCGGACGGTAACAGTACCCGCACCCATACCTCAAAGAGTACCCTCAAGAACACCCGCACCAGCCCCCATACCCAAACCGTTAATACCCCCACCTTTAATTCCAACTCCAACAGAAGAAAAAATCGACCCGTTTGAGCGGTGGAACCAACTCGCCCAACTCGGACAAATTAGGGGAAATTTTGACCCTAACCGAATAGCGAATGCCGTGAGTGCAACACCAAGCACTCCAGCGACAACAAGTGCTACCGCCGCCGCTCTGACAAAGCCAGCTCCAACAACTGAATTCCTAACAGTCAATATCGGCAACCAAAAGTCGCAACCCTCATACGTTTCTTTCGAGCAAATCCCAGAAAAACTATATAGCCACCCAAATAACGTCACCGGGGAAAGGCTACACCCGGAGTTTCCTTATGGAGGGGACAGCCTCGAAACCACCGACAACTCCCAAAACTCGACTAACCAATTAACTCCGGCTGCCCTTTCTCCCCAAACAAGTTCCGATTTTACCGATAACCCAATCGAGACGGAGGCTCGACTGAGCGCTCGTCCAACGTCCTTGCCCGCCGATACAGAATTTCAAACCCTTTCCCCAGAAACTGCTCCAGAGGCTTCTGCCTTAACAAACTCCCCAACCCTAGAACAAGTAAATTCCCCAGGGGCAAAAGGCATTCTCAACCGCACGCCCCAAACAGCTCAGGTTCCCCTTGGAACCACAGTCAACGGCGTAGTTTCGGTTCCCCTGTTGTGGGATGAAGGCTCTGGCAAACAGCTTTACGACAAATTTGCTGTCACCCTCACAGCCGACTTCACGGCAACTGACGGCTCTATTGCTTTTCGGAAGGGCACGGTTGTCATTGCCAAAGCCAGCACCGTCAGCAAGACCAATCGCATGGTACAAGCTACTGCTGTGGCGCTCGTCTACTCTGATAGAAACGGTCAGATTAAACAGCAGCCCATTCCAGAAGGCGCAATTTTGATTGCAGGAGAGGGCGGAGGGCCGCTGATTGCTTCAGGCTACTTCGACCCTGGTTCCGATATTGCCGGACAGGATATCCTCACCGCAGTGCTGTCGGGAGTTGGACGAGTCGGTCAAGTGTTCGCAGAGCCTAAAGTCAGGAGTTCTAGCAGTATGAGCGGTAGGTTTGGCAGCAGTATAACCACCGTTGAAAGTCGAGACCCGCAAATTTGGTCAGCCGTCCTCGACGGCTTCTTCAGCCCCCTAGCAAAACGGATGGAAAGCCGCTCAAATAGAGCAACTGAAGAACTTTTAAACCGCCCTAATGTAGCTGTGGTTAATAAAGGAACCCCGGTTTCTATTACTGTTAACAGCTTTCTCAACATTTACCGATAACCAAACCGTCGGTAAACGGTTAAGTCGCCCCAACGCGACTGCGGCGATTAGTAAAGGAAATCCCCGTTTCTACTGTCAACAATTTTCTCAACATCAACGAATAACTGCCATGACGAATCGCATCCAATCCCCAAGAATGCTTTCCCTCGGAGGGCTTTTGTTCACAGCAGTGTTCGCTACTGCAAGCTACCCCGACTGTGCTTTTGCTCAATCAAGAGTAACAGGCTATCAAACTGTGGGTCGAGACATTGCTGTCAATAGTGCGATCAATATTTTAGTCTATCCCGGTCGCGCAAGTACGATCGACTTCAGCTCAACCGATGAAGCTGTCGCCTACGTTTTAATTGCCGACCCCTCAAAAATAGTTTTCAGCACCGACGCACAGTTGGCAAGCGGCCAAGCCAAAACTGTTTTCTTGCGTCCCATTCAAGCGCTCAATTTTCCGGGAGCTACCACAGCTACCATCACTAACCTTTCAATCAAAACTGTAGATTCAAAAGGGAAACAGCGACTTTACAACTTCAACATCGTTCCTACCAACAAAGAACCAGAACACTTAGGAATTCGCATCGCTCCCGTCACCCCAAGAATGTCACCGACTGTGAACGTTGATAGAGGTCGCGCACCCTCTGCATCAGATGTTGAAAAAGGATTGCTGATTGCCATTCAAAAAGGCTACACAGCAGCCAACGACCCAGTAGTCTACAGCGTGCGACAATTTTTAGCTCTAGTAAGAAACCACAATCTATCGGCGGCCGATGCTGCTGCACGAGCCGGAGTAGACTTGTCTGTGATTATCGAACTAGCCAAAATAGTTTTTGAAGAATCAAACTAGCGCTCACACAAACCTACTCATATCTAACTCATGTTAGGCAGAGTTAGGCAAGTGCATTCGTTCCGGGGTCAAGCACAGAGCGGGATAAACGGCGAGCCATCAATTTAAAATCTCAAATCTCAAATTGTTCCAATTACCCATTACCCATTACCAGTCAAGAGCGGTTTTAAGCACGCAACTTGGGTTAGTTGAGATGCCAATCATCTCCTTAATACTGCCCGCGCTGAGTCAGGTGGGAACCAGTTGTTTTCCTAACCGCTCGCTCTGAGAATTTATGGCTTTTGACTGATTCAGATTCGTTTGAGGCTGCGCTACTAATAGGGATTAGTCAAGGAGCATAACGAGAGTGAGAGGGGATGGTAACCCAGAAGAGGAGAACTCTTCTACGGATGGTGTTGCTCCCCTCTGAAGAAGAACGTTTTTTTCCTCATTCCCACTCCCTTTTTTTAATCAATGTTCCGCCCAAAAAGCTCAGTTCAAAAAAAGTCTGCCCTCCCGCTGCGCGTTGTGCTTACAGTCCCCAACGCTCTTCTAATTTCAACCTTACTATGTCTGACGGGATGGCTTTCTTTTCAAACAGGGCGACAGACAATGAATGACGTAGTTGCACACCTATTGGGAGAAGCAACGAGTCGCATCTGGGACCGCCTTGACAACTACTTAACAGAAGGGGTTGGGAAAGGAGAAGGGACTTACAATCAAATTCCAACTGGTTCAGTAAACCAACTTTCCCCAAGTCAAACAGCCGGAGTCACAATCAAACCAAATGGCAAAAGAAATGGGTCAGACTCTCCAAAGACAATATTCCGTCAACAAAAAACAAATTCTGCTTTTCCCACCCCAACCTCAGCATTCAACTTGTACGATTTCCTCATTAGCCCTAACTGTCAAGCCTTTATCTTAGACCGTTCGGGACGTTTAGTGGCTCGGAACGAGGTACCTGAACCAAAACCGTCTATTTCTGTTGACGGACAGCAGCGAGAAAGCACCCAAGCTCTGCAACAAAAAGTAATCCAGCTTTCAACAGAGTATTTGCTTAAACATTATGGCAGCCTCGCTGCTATTAACAGCAGCCAAAATCTTAACTTTACTGCCAACAACTCACTATACTTGCTACAAGTCAGACCTTTTAAAAACCCGAAAGGCTTAAATTGGCTGATTGTGGCAGTTGTACCCGAAACCGACTTCACCCAAAAAGTTCAGGCCAACACCCGCAACACTATTTTGCTCGTCCTAGTGGCTTTGGTTCTTTCTATCTGCCTTTTGCTGTCCATTTCCCTAAGAATAGAACAGCGGCTGCTGCGGTTAATTTCGGCAACAGAGGCGATAGCTGGTGGCGACTTCGACTCAACAGTTTTAGGTAGCGGTATTGCCGAACTCGAAGCCCTAGCCTGTGCTTTCGAGCGCATGAATTGCCAGTTAAAAGCATCTCGCCAGCGGTTAGAAGAATATTCTGGCGATTTAAAGCGGCAAGTTGCACAGAAAACAAAGGAACTAAAACAAGCTAAAATTGCCGCCGAAAGTGCCAATCGCGCTAAAAGTACCTTTCTGGCGAATATGAGCCACGAATTGAGAACGCCTCTGAATGCGATTATCGGCTTTGCCCATCTCCTTGTGAACTCTAAAAAAACTGCACCGGAACAGCAGTCGAGTTTAGATATTATCAATCGCAGCGGCGAGCATTTGTTGAAACTAATCAACGATATTTTGTCGCTGTCTAAGATTGAAGCCGGTCAAATTACCCTCGAATCAAATGCTTTTGACCTGTACAGTTTGCTCGATGACATCGAAGGGATGTTCCAACTCAAAGCTCAATCTAAAGGATTGCAGCTTGTTTTTGAACTCCGGAAAGATGTACCGCAATACGTCCGAACTGATGAAAGCAAGCTGCGCCAAGTTTTGATTAATCTGTTGGGCAATGCTGTTAAATTTACTGAGGCGGGTAGGGTGAAGCTGACTGTAAAATGCCTTCAGTCTATGACTAAAAAACCGTTACCCAAATTCTTTCTCCAGTTCTCAGTGAAGGATACAGGCCCTGGTATTGCCCCTGATGAGGTTAGCCGTTTGTTCAAGCCGTTCGTGCAAACTGAAACTGGTAGGAAATCGCAAACGGGAACGGGCTTGGGATTGCCAATCAGTAGCTCTTTCGTCAAGCTGATGGGTGGCGAGATTAAGGTCAAAAGCTCTGTGGGAAAAGGAACGGTTTTTAGTTTTTACATTAAAGTCAGTCATGCAACTGAGAGCGAAATTTATGACAGACAGCCGCAAAAACGTGTGAAGGGGTTGGCATCGAACCAACAAATATATCGCATTTTGGTAGCGGATGATGAGTCGGCAAATCGGTTGCTGCTAACTCAGATATTGAAGGCGGCTGGCTTTCTTGTGTGGTTCGCGGATAACGGAACCCTGGCTGTTAAATTGTGGCGAAAGTACAAGCCGCATTTAATTTGGATGGATTTGAGGATGCCTGTTCTAGACGGCTTTCAAGCTGCTCAAAAAATTAGAGCTTTGCCTAACGGTTCTAACACTAAAATTATTGCTTTGAGCGCTAATGCTTTTGTTAAAACCCAGGAACTGGCCATGTCGAACGGCTTCGATGACTTTGTTGCCAAACCGTTCCGAGAAACAGTAATTTTTGAGAAGATGGCGCTTCATTTGGGTGTTCGCTATATCTATGAAGAGGAGTCGCCGAGGAAGTCCGAACAGGATGAGCCTGTTATGCAACTAACTCGTGAGTCGCTGTCTGTGTTGCCGAGGGAGTCGATTGAGAAGCTTTATAAAGCAGCCGCTTGTGGAGACGAGCAAGCGGTAAGGCTGTTGATTGAGCGAATTTCCCTGTCGCAGAAGCCTCTTGCTGTGGCTCTGACTAAATTAGTTGATAATATGAGCTTAGATATTATCAGCGATTTGAGTCAGAAGTGCATTTCGACGGATTGTACGATCCCCAAATCACAAGACTGTTCTCAAAGTTAACTCCCTGTTGAGAACCCGTGCCTCAGATATCGATATATGAAGTTCGTTAGTCCACGATCGCGCGTATTATCAGAGTAGCGCGCCACCCAGTCTTTTCGTTCGAGTCCATTCAAAAGCCCGGTGATAGTTGTACAGATGACGACAGCTCGAACGTTTGAATAGCGATCCACTGACCAGCACGTTAGAGTCAATAACAAATCCGATCTTACTCATTGAGAATAGACTGTAAAATTTCAGGAGTTCATAGACACGGAAGGGTTGGGCGAGTCAACTGAACAATCTGCATTAAAATACCTAGAATGAGTTGAATATTTTCAATAAAATGCTCTGTTGTTTCAATATAAACCGTACTTTTTTCGAGTTTCATAAACTTCCAAATACTGCCGGTTGTAACGGCACCATAAACACAAGAAATACTGTTGTTTTTTTGAAGATTAAACATCTGGGCTGCCAACATTTCAGCAATGCACTGGGCAATTCCAGATTTGATATTGTCATTCTTGGCTTCGACAAGTGTAAACACAGGGGCGTTTAAAGATAATTGTTCTGGTGAATGGCTAATCATAAAGTCACAGACACCGTTGAGTCCTTTGACTCGATCGATATTGAATTCCGTACCGGAAAAGAGGCTGATTTGACGATCGCAGCGCCTGCGGAGTTCAATCAATACCGGAGCGACAATCATCTCTGAGCGCGCTTTTTCCGTGTCGATTCCCAAGGCTAAGGGAATATTTTCTGCTAAGGTTTCCTTTAAAAGCTGACTGGGTTCTATCGGTTCTACAGCCGTAATAACTTCAGAGACTTCTCGAATTGTCAACCCGAGTTTATTTTTAATATCATCTAGGGAAAATTCGCTATAAGACATAGTTCCACCTTTCACTCCGCCGTTCTAACTTTGGCAAATTTATCTCTAACGTCTTGAATCTGTTTACCGTCCCATTTATCCCCGATGCTAGTTACTGCAATATCCCGTCGCCCAAAATCCACTCCGATGACTCGCTCTGAAGGGATAGGATCTGGCCCTTCATTTTTGAGTTGAATGTGGATGTAGTATTGCCCGTCACGGTGTTGGCACAGTTGAGCGCTATTCGGTACTCTGCTCTTGAGCTTGCCTCTATGGTAGTTACCTGGCTTCAACTGAATATATTCGCGTCCATCCAGTAATGTCAGGCTGACTTTCCAATCCTTCTCTCTGGAAGCAAAGATTCGAGCATCGTAGTCGGCGCTGGTAGCAGCAAACGCCTTGACAGACTTGCCCTTGAGTTTTGCGGTTAGCACCAACACGAACACAAACTCTAACTGCTTGATTGGCGCCGGGTCCAAACTGTTTTCGTAACTGTTGATAAACCAAGTTCTGAATCGTGGTTTTGCTGGTTATTCCAGATTTTACCGTTTGATTTGCCGGCGTTACAAGCATCCGCAAACGCCTTCAGTAGAGCATCTATTTTAGAAGCTTGCTCAGGTGTCGGTTGGAGCTTGCAAACTCTCGTCAGAACTTGTTCCATGATAAGCGAAAATATCACAAGGTGATCTGTTTGATTTTAAAACACAAAGGACTCAAATTCCGGGAAATTCAAGGCGACGGTCGTCGCAGCCGCGTTCCTCCCGATGTCTGAAGCCATTGGCTTCCCGCTCGTTTTTTGGTGAGAACGTTTTTTAGGAGTGCAAGCATCCTGCTCGCTTGCATTTCTATCTGGCAACGTAGCTCAAATATTGATATATAAAGTTCGGTTTCAATCGAGCGATCGAACGAACATCCTTTTAAACTGTCTTGTCTGGTACTAAACTTGACGAGATTCTGCTCGACCGACTAAATATTAACTTGCGGCTTCAACGGGGGGCCCAACGGTGGTTTACCGCGATGCTCTCATATATCGATATCTGATGCCGACTCTCGATATATGATACTTAAATCATCTACTTAATTCAAAACCATGCAAATTCGACTAGCAGTCATCAGCAATGCTGGCGGCACTGGCAAAACCACACTTTCAGTTCACCTCGCCTACGAACTGGGGTTAAGGGGTTTGAAAGTAGCCATTATGGATCTCGACCCCCAAGGCTCCCTGACCCTTTTTTGCGGTCTAAATCCGCCAGAGCCAGAACACACACTATCCGCCATAATGCGAGAAAGCTTCAATGGCTCTTGGCCTCTTACTCCTAGCTGGAGTCCCCACACCAATAATGTAACCGTTTGTCAAGGCGGAATGACGCTGACACAAACAGCAGACGAGTTAGTTCTGCACAAGCGTGGCGCTTATCTTCTAGGCGATTGCCTGAGCGACTATCCAATGGATCACGACCTAATTATCTTCGACTGCCCCGCTACCCTCGGCCCCTTGCCCTTGATGGCACTAACTGCTTGCACTCATATAATAGTGCCCGTACAGCTCGAACCAAAATCAATTCAAGGAGCAGCTCACCTGCTGGAGTGGTACTACCACCATTGCAAACAATTACGCCTCAAGCCGCAACCCGAAATCTTAGGGTTTGTACCCAACCAATACGATACGAAACGAGCCGTCCACCGACAACTTTTAGAGTCCTTGCCAGCCCAGCTAGAGCAGATGAATATCCGCGTTTTTCCACCAATTCGGGACAGTGCAGAATTTGTCAATGCCAGCGGTCAAGGGTTGCCCTTACACATTTACCGCCCCCTTCACCCAGCTTTAGGCGACTTCAAAGAAATTGTTAAGCACCTGGCTACCTTAATGGGAAATGAAGTTGCTCCGGCTGTTGCCAAAAAAGGCAAAAAAAAGAAATAGTATTTGATTCATACTCACAACTTGCTTGCTTAGCGAAAACAAGTCCTTCGTTTCTGACTAAGAGCCATGAACTCACTTTCTCCAATCCCCAATCAAAAATCAAAAATCGCTATGGCCGCCCGTAAAGCTCCAGACCTGGGAAATTATTTTTCATCCGCCAAGCAGTCAATGCACCTCTCTGAAGCTGAAACCGAGATTCAGGAACTCAAAGCAGAAATTGAAGAACTGCGAAAATCTGGTTCAACGGAATTGGAATCTCAACTGACTGCACTGCGAGAACAACTAGAATCCGCCAGCGGTATCCTCTCCATTTCACTAGACCAAATTCAGCCTAATCCTGAACAACCCAGACAGACATTTTTGCCGGAAAGTATCGAGTCCATGTCCCGCTCCCTCGCTAGTGACGGACAACTGCAACCCATTATCTTGATTCAACGGGGAGAACTCGTGATATTCGACGGAGAGCGACGCTGGCGCAGCGCTAAAACTATGGGCTGGCAAACTTTGCAAGCTGTCATCATTCCAGAGCCTGCATCTTTGCACCGCAAAGCGCTGTTGACCTCCCTGCACCGTGAAGACCTCAATCCTCTCGACAAAGCGGAGGCTATTGTGCGGGAGTTGTCCAGCAATACGGGTTTGGAAGCTGTAACTATCCCTCGCACTCTCTCTACAGCTGTGCGGCGGTTGAACGCGCAAAAGCGCATGAACTCAGTTTCCGAGTTGGTGACGGCGATGCCTGACAAGCAGCAGCAGGGTTTAACAGCTTTAGGTTTAGATGAAAAAGAGCTGGCGGTATTGGGGAGATTGTTGGATTTGCAGCTCAATCCGGCTTCCATCGATGCCAACATTTTCCCGATGCTGTCTTTAGCTGCTGACCTTAAGACTGCTATTAGGAAATTAGGACTTAAAGGGGTTCATGCAACGGCTCTTTCTAAACTCTCTGCTAAAAATTTGGGATTGTCTGAGGAAGAGGCGCAGTCCATTAGAGTTAACGCGACTACCCAAGTTATCGCCGAGAAATTGTCGGCAGTTCAAACTCGTAGATTGGTACAGTCCATTATCAGTTCTACTATCGCTAATTCCCCAGGGGCAGTCCGCCAATTCAAGCAGGTCAAGCTAGCAACTGGGAACTTGAAAAAGCTGTCGCCAGAAATGTTGGAGCAAGCTGAAGTTGACCAACTGGTGGAATTGCAGGACGTTTTGCGCCAAAAGCTAGCGTTCATTGAGGCGGTATTGAAACAAAATGCTCACGGATGATCGGAAACTATCACGTTCGGTTCAGAAGCGTAGTCGGGTGGGCGACCACCCGGCTTAGGTTAACGGAGTATCAAAGAGAAAGTGTAGCGCTGCTTGTAAAAATCTACGCAGATAAGGGCAATAGTCAGTAAATAGGGGTAGATGAAACGATTCGGTTTATGTTTTGCTTAGAGAATCCATTTGATATATTTTAGCGATCGACTGCTAAGAGATATCAACTGCTAAGAGATATCAAAGCGGTTCTATACTGAGCTTTTTTCTTGTTGGTGCAAAGATTCGGCTTCTTCACGAAGTTGAGCAAGCGCTTCTTCGGATAAGTTTTCAAGCATTGAATTTAGCTGCTTTTTATTACCATTTTCGGGGCGGCTGGTGGCGAGAGATTGTGTCGGCATCAAGCGAGGATTCGCGCTGTAAACGGAACTTCCCCGCTTTGGGGGCGTTCGGGAGGCTGTATTTCTTTTGGGATATAGGTTTGGGCGATTTGAGCGTTAGACGCCTGCTGTCATGTATTTAAGATTTTCTTAATCTTTGCCTACTACCTCTTGTGAGATAGTGGAATGGAGAAAAAACCCCGCTACATAAGGGTTTCCAAAACTTGTAGTCATGTAAAAGATTTTCCCAAACCGGGAAAGTCTGACCTCGTATTAGTTTGAACCGGAACGATAGCGATCGGGCGGGGGAAGTTCCGTGTAAAAAATCTTCAAATGGCTCAAAAAATGTATCAAGCGCTTGGGATTCATCTTCTGAATAAAAAAGGATAATTCGCGCCCAAGACTGGGTAGATGGCTGGTTAAATTGTTTTTCAATCCAGTCTTGAAATTCTGCAAATTCTTGTTCCTGTTCAGTAACAGGAATTCCGAGTTGGCGACAGGCTAAAGTGTAACCATTTAAAAAAGCTTGCAAACTAAAGATAGAACGCTTGCCGAGATAAAGGGCGGTTCTAGTTTTGATTTTATCTAAAAGCCGATCAAAATTGTTGCCTGCTGTAATTGGGGGTGTAGCTTGAGGATTTTTCCAGGCATATTCTTTGAGGGATGGCAGGGTGGATTAATTGTCGAAAAAATAAACTAAGCTGATTGGGCTATTTGTTGATGCTACGTGAAGGATTTAACTGGTTGATCTCGGTTAGAAAAACCGAAAAGCAACTCAATGATATTTTCAAGTTGGTTAGCCATCAATCTTAAAGCTTGACGAAGAGTATTCGTACCACTCATCCGAGCTCTCTTATACTAAAAGTGGAATAATAGTGAGGAAGGCGTTAAGAGATATGGAATATTGAGCGAATCGCAATCCGCCTCCATTAGTTTGACAAGCTCGAAGGCCGTCATGCAATCGAACGAGTATAATAAACTTAACAGATCGCTACTCCCTACCCCACAAAACTTCTAATTAAGCTACCTCCCATTAAAAAATAACCTATGACATACACCCCATCCAAACTACTTAGCTTTGAGGAGTTTATCGCCCAATATGGAGATAATACACGATATGAACTCATTGATGGAGAACTCAGAGACATGGAACCTACTGGTCCTCACGAAGCGGTTGCAGGTAGTATTGCTGGTAGAATTTACGTAGAAATTTTTCGTGGTAATTTCAATTGGTTGGTTCCAAAAACTTGTTTAATAAAACCCCTATACGCTGAGGCCACAGCGCTGCGTCCTGATGTAGTTGTTTTAGATAAAGCAGAACTTAGTAGTGAACCCCTTTGGCAAAAAGAACCAGTGATTTGTAAAGATAGTACAATTAAGCTTGTTGCCGAAGTGGTCAGCACTAATTGGCAAGATGATTATGCAAGAAAAGTGGAAGAATACGCTTTTTTGAAGATTGCAGAATATTGGATTGTGGACTTTCGAGGCTTGGGGGGTTTGCAATTTATCGGCAATCCCAAGCAACCTACTTTCACCGTCTGCCAGTTGGTTGATGGAGTTTACCAGCAGCAACAATATCGCTTGGGAGAGCCGATTTTTTCTTACCTATTCCCCAATTTACAATTGCAACTTGACGATCTTATGCCAACTTAAAATTCTCGAATTTATTAAAAATTCAGTGAGTAAAATACTAGGTTCTAACTATTGACTAAAACTATGAGTGACAGGACCAGCTCAGAAAGTCTGGCTGAAGTTAGAGATACCCCAGACAAACCCATTACAGAACCTCGTCTGTACCAGAGTAGACCGATCGCCCCTGTTGCGACACCCCCTCCTATGGTATCCAGCCTCCACGCACAACTGAGAACAGACTTGTGGCAGCAATACCCTTCAGGTGTCGGCTACTACCAACACCGAGCAAAGGGCAACCCCAACAACATCATCGAGCACTACATCGCCAACCCCGGCGACATCACGCTGCTGCCCTTAGACGAGGCCATGCAAATTATTGACAAGTTTGGGCTGACCGCTGCCAAGTTGCACCTGATTTTTGCCGCTCACATTATGAGACAAGAAGAGCCGTGGAAAAGCTTATTCACTCTCGAAGGCAGTGACTTAATCAAGGAGATGGGCTGGGACAAACGCACAGACTTGCCCGCGTCTCAAAAACTGAATGAACTAGCTAAAACAGCGTATGCTCTAGGTTGCCTAGCAATCAAAGCCACATGGGTTGAAGGCAAACACAAAAAAGGTGGAATTAGAGCCAGCGTTGACACCTCGCGAATGTGGAATATTCAAATTCAGTTAACAGGTCAGCAGAATCTGGAGGGCAAAATAGAGCAGCCTGATGAAGTCTACATCACAGTCCAACCGGGGCTCTGGACTCATGCCTTCTTGAACAAAGCAGGTTACTTCGCCAAAGAAGCCTTGTATCAGTTTGGCTATTTAGCTCAGGAGATTCTCAAAATCGATGCCTACCATGATGAACTGGCTTTGCGCTTAGCACTTCATCTGACGATGGAAAGCCGATTTCACACCAGTGGCACTTACAAAGTGGAGACCCTTCTAAAAGCGCTCCTATCCCAAACGGTAATCGATATAGCCCGGTCTAACCGTAAAAAAACTTACACGCTGATGAATAGCTGGAATCACACCCTGGAAGTGCTGTTGAAACTCCAGCGAGCGTTTCAAATCGAGTTTGACCAAGAGACCTACCCAGAATGGCTGAGACCCGGTAGCAAGTATCGAAAAAAACGAGGATACTTTGACACGCTATTGGCAGCCAAAATTACCATCCATCCGCCAGCACCTATCCCCCAACTCCTGGCAAGCAAAGCTGAACTCAAACAGGTTCAACCCCGCCTGAAAGAAGCTCCCAAACCTAAACTGACAAGCAATGAGATAAAAGAAGCAAGAACAGCCCAAGGTTGGAGTCAAGCACAATTGGCTGGCTGGCTAGGGGTGTCGCAGCGTTATGTATCCATGTTGGAACGTGGGGAGCGAATCCCAGCACCAGAACTGGAATCCCAAATCTGGCATCTGTTAAGCATTCCAGATTGACAGGACTTACGCACAGCCTCAATATACGGTGTGAAAGTAGAGGCAACCCACCCCGTGGTTGCCCCTATCTGTAGCCGAGTTAGGGAGGCCACTCTCTAACTTAGGCATCCACCTATCCATAGGATGCTTGGCCTTAGTCCTAATACTGTAACCTTCGTCCTATTGCGACCTTTAAGATAGTTCTGGACGCATCAAAACCTTTCGCCTTAGTTTTTTGCCCGGTTCAAGGGCTGTAACGAAGTATTCTCGTCCATCAAACTAAGGTGATGACCACCCGTGTGTCCAGGACATAACTCTCACCAAAGCGACGCTACAAACCAACCTTTCCCGGCTGGTTTTTTTTTCGGCAAAAGATGCTCCGACTGTTCTGAAACTTGTTCTAAAAAAAATAGGTATTTAAAATAGCTCTCAAATCCTTACCCCATATAAGTTTGACCGTTAGAACAAAACCTCTAGAATGCCGCGACAAAACCTCTAGAATGCCGCGACAAAACCTCTAGAATGCCGCGACAAGTCATTTTTGAAACTCTTACCACGTAAAGTTTTCAGCCTTTAGAACAACTCTGATCAGTCTTATTAGACTGATTCGCCACCAAATCCCGTGTCGGCTGGTCTGGCAGGATTGAAAAAATAGTCGCGCACCCTTTCTCATCTTTTAGCGGGGCGGTCAGTCTCAACACTGCTGGATTTAGGACAACTGCATCGCTACAAAAAAGCGATCGCAAAAGTACAAGACCTTAAAACCGCTTCGCTAAAGTTTGCCGATAGTTCAAGCGACGGCACTATGAATCGGGTTCCGGCGCAACTACCACACCTGGTTGTTGAAGCAAACCCGAAATCCTGTTGAGTGCAGCGAGCGCTGCATTCGCGCTCAATAGCCCGCGGTCAAATTCACAACAACCGCTCTGGCAAACCTTGCGGCTGTCACAGTCGCCTGAAGGGACATTTACGCTCATTTTTACCCCGGAACAAAAAATGGTTGCAGATACAACTACCTGGCACAAACCGCCATTCGCCCGACACGCCGCAGTTTACGAAGCCCTAGCCGACATACTAGAAGGCGCTACCCCCAGCGCCCTCAAACTCGCCCTTTACCTGTACAGAACCTGCATCGGTGGCAAACCAGAGGAAATCGACATCAATTGCATCCCCTTGGGCGAAAAACGAGCCACAAGAGTCCGAAACGGCAAGCCCTACAGCCCCAACACCAGGCGGGCAGCCCTCAGACAGCTCGAAAAACTCGGCTTGGTCAAAATCCTTAAAAACTACGGGCGTGGCATTTTCCGCATAGCAGTGCAGCACCTGGGCGACGTTCGTCCCTTCACTCATACCCACTCAAAATTCCAAAAACTGAGCAACTCATCAAAAAATCAACGTCAACAGTCAAAAATTGAGCAAATAGAGGGTTCAAACCCTGATGGCGCCGTACTCTTTACAGAGGATAAAAAAGGACAGCAAAGCACTGAAAATGTTGCTGCTGTTTTTTTAAGTTTTTTTGAAGAAAGAGAAAATTTAGCCAAGACAAATGTAAAACCAAAAAATGTAGAACCAAAACCTGCTACTCAAATCCAGACCAAAGACAGTCAGTCAAATAAAAATTCACAACAAAGACTAAAAATTCTAACTGAGGATAAATATTCCGCCCCAACCGCTGAATATCTGAATACTAATTCAGATAAAATTCAAGTGATCGATGATGCGACAATACCTTGCAGTTCAGAACAAACAGGTTTAACCTCTGAACCCCCGCAAAAACTACCCACAAAACTCGACAGCCTCGACCATCAAAGAATCTCTGGCGCCGAACCAACAATAACCAACAAAGCTGTCCGGTTAAATCTCGAAACATCTTCGTTCGTTAATCCTCAAGTCGCTAAAATTGTCGAAACAGTTGTAATTGCCAATTCCAAAGCAACTGAAATTGCCGAAGTGGTTGCAATTGCCAATTATGAAGCGATTGCAATTGCCAACCCTGATGTAACTGAAATTGCCGAAGCGGTTGCGATTGCTAACTCCGAAGCAACTGAAATTGTCAAAGTGGTTGCAATTGCCAATTCCGAAGCGGTTGCAATTTCCAATCCTGATGTAACTGAAATTATCGAAGCGGTTGCAATTGTCAATTCCGAAACGACTAAAATTGCCGAAGTAGTTGCGATTGCTAACTCTGAAGCGATTGCAATTACAAACCCCGATGCGACTCAGATTGTCGAGATAGTTATGCAAGCCACAGGAGGGATGAATCCCGAATTGAGAGTTTGCGTCCTCCAGTACAACTTAAACGAAATCCAAGCCGCCATAAACTTGCTGCAAGTCCGAAGCCAAACAAAGCAAATATCCAACCCTTCAGGGTGGGTCGTTGATTGTTTGCGCGGTCGCTGGTGGGAAAAAACTAACGGTTTTCAAAACTCGAACCCAACAAATGTTGTTTCGTCTCCAGCTTCAACAGGCTCTTCTCCAACTCCAAAAAATTCTCCTTCTGCACAGACAACAAGAATAAATGAGGATTATATTGACCCTCAGTATATGCCATTAAAAACTCACCGAAAGTTATGCGAACAGTTCCAGCAACTAGGCGAAGAAGCTTTTGCAGCGCTAGGTATTCAGCAGCAAATTTACTTGCAGTGGATGCAGCGATTTCCTCAGCACGTAAAACAAATTTTCAACAAATTATCTACTACTTAGCTATTTAGCTTAGCTATGAAAACAGTGATTATTCAATTCCTGTAGACAGCTTCCCATCCTGTAGGCAACTAACAACACAGTTCAATTAACAACCAGATTAAAGGAGAATACCCGACATGGCAGTCAGTTTAGTTGACAAAATTATGCCGAGCAACATTGATGCAGAGGAAGCAGTTTTAGGCGGAATTCTGATCGACCCAATCGCGATTAACCGAGTCGCAAATATTCTGCGTCCCGAAGCGTTAGCAATTACAGTCCACCAACACATTTATCGGGCCGCTTTAGCGCTGCACTCTAAGGAGCAGCCCACAGATTTGATGAACGTCACCACCTTCCTCGACGACCACAACCTGCTGGAAGTAGTAGGGGGTCAAACCAAACTGGTAATGCTGGTAGACCGAACTGTTTCAGCCGTCAACATCGACCAATATGCCTTGCTAGTCGTAGACAAGTTTGTCCGGCGCGAACTCATCAAAGTTGGTAATGACCTCGTGCAGCTTGGCTACGAGACTTCCACCGAATTGGATGCGATACTAAATAAAGCCGAGGAAAAGATTTTTGCCCTCAATAAGTACAAAGAAGAGCGGCAAAAAGCTATTCGGCCTCTCTCGGAATACTGCGGGGAGCTTTGGCGATATCTAGATGAAATTGAGGAAGAGCGCTTGGAGACTGCTAACTACTTTCCTGGAATCAGCACAGGGTTTTACGACCTCGACGACCTATTGGGAGGCGGATTTTACCGAGGTGAATTGATTGTTATAGGAGGTCGTCCCGGCAGCGGCAAAACAGCTTTGGCTTGTGCCCTTGGCTACAACATTGCTTCCCTTCCCACGAACGGTCGAGTTTTGATGTTTTCGATGGAAATGCCAGGTCGGGACTTGGCAGCGCGACTAATGGCACTTGAGAGTGGGGTGTCGGTGAAAGATATCAGGAAAGTTAACCTAGCTGGTAAGTACGAAGTGCTAGCTTCGGCTTTGGGGAAAGTTAGCGATGCTGATTTTTGGATAGACGAAAGTTTGGAACCGTCTCCCTTGGAGATTCGTTCCAGAGTTAGGGAGTTTGTTTGTGAGCGCGGCCCATTGGGTTTGGTAATTGTTGATTACTTGCAATTGATGGTGAATTCGGCGGATGAAAATGTTGTCAATAAAATTAGCGAAATTACGCGGCAGATGAAGATTTTGGCTCGCGAGGTTGACGCGCCGGTTGTGCTGCTTTCTCAGCTCAATCGGGGGGTAGAGACTCGCACGAACAAGCGTCCAAGTTTATCGGATTTGCGTGGTTCTGGTGGAATTGAACAGGATGCGGATGTTGTCCTTGGAGTTTACAGGGACGATTATTACAATCGGGATTCTCCTGATGGGGGAACGGCTGAAATTATTGGATTGAAAGGACGGAATAGCGGAACGGGAACGGTTAAGTTGCTGTTTGATGCTGAATGCTGTCGGTTTCGGAATATCTATAAACTCCGGTAATATTAAAGGACAGACAGGAAAATATTGAACTTTGTCGCCTCACTTCAAAAGCCCAATTGCCTTTACAAGCTGTTCCGGCTGTACCTCTAAATAACGCTGGAGACTCGACAAATTTTTGTGTCCCGAAATCTCCATAATCACCCGCAGCGGCACCCCCGCATTGCTCAAATTAGTCAGCGCCGTCCGCCGCATCGAATGTGTTGAAGCCCCCTTAATTCTTACCCGCTTGCAAGCTTCTTTAAAAATCACATCCGATGCGGCGCGAGTCAAAGGCTTCGTATTGTCTCGCCCCGGAAACAAAAAACCCACATCTGGATTGTAAGCCTTTAAATACTTAGCCAGTATAGGATGGAGCGGCAGCGTTCGCGTTGCTGACGAACCCTTTGTCGTCGCTTTCCGCAACGTGACTGACCCCCCAACAATGTCGTGAGTTGTTAAAGCTAACGCCTCTGAAATGCGGCAGGCGCAGTAAAAAGTTACAGCAAACAAAAGCCTGTCCCTTGCTGTAATAAAACCCCGGTCAAACAGTCGGTCAATTTCTGCGGGCGTCAAAATCTTAGCGCGCCCATTCCCAAGAACCTTCACGGCGCCGCCTCCACGGGTAAATTCCTTCATTATTGGACGAAAGGGAGATTACGTCAAGTAGGCTAACTGGCTTCTATTCTTTGATGGCAAACCAAATCCGGCTCAATCGCTTTCGGGACAATCGGAGGCGCTTGTTGCAACTTACTTCCCGCTTATTGCTATTCAACTGACTCGAATTCTCGGGAAAGTTGATAATCGGCAAGGTAGCGATCGCGTCTATGAGGTCTCTGAAAGTAACAGGTTTTTGGGCGTTCATAACACCGCGCTACCAATAAAACTATTATTCACTAATCTAATTATACTATTGTTTGATTCTACCTGCAACCTTTTTTGCGGCCAGTTAGAGCATGAAGAACAAGTCATCAATATTCTCCAATAATCCTTCTACTTCCCGGTGTGGTTCGATTTGGAGACGTTTGTCCATCATCGCACCTCGCTGACGAAAGCAACTACACCTTTACTATACAAGTCGGCTGCAACGGGACTTGACATCAACGCGATTGGGCGGTATCTCAAAAAACTGATAGCCTAGCCAGAGTTGGGCTTTGAGAAGAGTTCGTCAAATATAGATTCCAATTGATTGATTTAAGGAAATATCGCGCTGCAATTTCTTTATCAAGAAATTGGCCTAAAAACCTATCAAAACAAATCTGTTGCAGTCGATGCACAGTTAAGAACTCATGTCAATCTCAAAAGGAAAGCGAGATTTGATTTCGACCCTGCCACTAAAACAGTTGAAGGATATGCCGCCTGCAATTGAATTTCCTGTAAACTTTGCCAAAATTCATCTCCCGCGCTTTAAGTGCGGCGAGATGGTGCGCTGGACGGGTGTTAGCGAAGAAGCTGACAGAGGAATGGTTATCGGCAAATTTTACAATTACGAACAGTGTCAATGCTGTTGGATGTGGTGCTACATAATTTGCCTTACTCCTGATTCCAAAAGTGCAACGTGGTGTCAGTTTGATACTGCCTGGGAGGAAGATTTGGAGAAGTTTGAGGATGATAAAAAAGCAGCCGACTTTGACAGATAGAGAACGCAATTTGATTGCAGTTTACAGTCAATGCCAATTCGGAATGACACCGAGGCAGTTTTATGCAAAGTGGGGAGTGAGTTATGAGGAAATTGCTTTTATTTGTTCTCGTTCTGATTCTACAGTGCGGGGTTGGTTTAGAAAGGGGAAAAATCGCAGATTTCCTACTGCTGTCGATTTGCGTCATTTGGCTTTAATGGATTTTCTGCTGGAACACTTTGAGGAAATCCCAGAGGCATTGGTGGCTTTCCTGTGTCCGCCTTGCGAATAGAATAGCCTGGATTAATAGTGGCGCGTATAACGGAAAGACTGTTTAGGGCAACGACTGTATACGTTGTCGCAATCATATACTGCTGACTTGGACGTTGCTGAATCAGGGTATGAAACAATAAGTTTAAAATCCAGAAACTGTGTCGAAAATGGTTTCTATGACTTGCATATTTTGCCTTGCATACCGTAAATCAGCAACGCCCTGACTTGTTCTAACAGTTTTGTTGGCTGCTATACATCAAGCTTTTTCAGCATCAAAAAATAATTTGAGCTTGTCTTAGCACAAACCTTGTCAAATATCAATGTCACCGTGACCTGTCTTTGACAAGATTATTCAATTACTGTCTTGGCAAGCAATGAAACAAGAGCACAATCTGTTACTTTTAATGCTGAGGTACTAAAATGACCTACTCTGAAAAATTGCACCCGTGGTGTATCATTAGCCTGCTTCCTAATTGTCAGCGTGTTATTGTGGCACGATTTCGTAAGAGAAACGATGCAGACGATCATCTACGGGTTTTGCAGCGGTTAGTGAAAACCCGCACATTTGTGATTATTTTTGACATCCAACCAAAGCCTACTGTGCCTAAAGAATAACGGCGAATGCAGCGAAGGTTTGAAATCGAATTAATCAAGATACCTGCGTTAGTTGAATAAACCGACTTTCCAGCGATTTCTCCCAGCGACAGAACCTACTGATAGCTGGGAGAATTTTTTATATATTTTACTGATTCTCTACTAACTACAACTTTTTATCATAGTATTGATTGACGCTCTAGAGCGATCGCATTTGTACGGATAATTACAATTGCATAAGTAAATATGCTCTGATTGATAGCTGTGCAATCGTAGATGTGGCTAATAGTAATATAGCTTGCGAGCGCAATAGATATTCCTTCTCTATCAATACTTCGGAATTTTGAAGAGTTTTTTTGGGAGATGGCTCTGGCGCAAGGTTCGTAGGTGGCTAATGTTGCGCTGAGTTTTGGGATTTCTTGCCATAGCTCTACTATCAAGGCTTCTTTTGCCTCGTTCAATAGTTGCTTGATTGTCGGGTAGTTTTTCCATTCCTTTATCTAATGTCTATCTCGTCTTCTTGTCAAGGGGGTTGAGCAATTACAATCAAAGAATCAATAGAGACAAGTGCGACCGCATCTTGTCGGACAGATAATTAATGGGAATTAATTAAGAAATTTCTTGGGAAACACGCTTACCGTTAAAACTTTACAAAAAATAGATCGTTAAAAGCAAGGCCGCGATCGCGGCAATTTTTGAGAATAAGCTGCACTTGCTTGTACTGCGAATCCAGCCATGACCCAAATAGAACCAAATTCCGAACCAACTGGAGAGGATATTCCACTTTCAGCTACTCAAAAAGTGGGTGAAACCATCAACAAAACTGAGAACACTTCACAGAGTCCTGACTTACTTGATGAAGGAGAATCAGAACCTTATGAATTCAATTTTTGTACAGTCAAAATCCACATTATTATGCGACCAGACGACGGGCATCCCGAAGGGCGAATCGTAGAAATTACAGCAACGAGCCACGACGACTTACCACTATTAACACAAGTTAGAGAGAACTCAATTGGAGCTTGGCCAAGTGCTTTACAAGAATTGCTCCAGCGGTTAGCCTCCAATTTACCTAACCGAAAAGTGAGTGCTCAAATTCGCTCTTCTTTACGTCCACCCCGCAAGAAAGCTAAACCAATCCCTCAACACCCTACTGATTCACCCGTCAATAAGGGTGAAATCGGAGTCCAAATTTCCTTGTTTTAAAGAGGTAAAAATGAGTCTAATAGAATACGAAGGCAGACAAATTGAACTGCCCAACGACATTACTTCAAATGATGAAAAGTTACTCGAAGTCCTGCTTCCTTACTTCCCGGAATTAAGCGAAGCTACGATTGAAAGAAAAGCAGGTCAACCCATTAAAATCATCAAACAAGCCAAGACAAAAGGTGTAGAATAGTCGCAAAAAAAACTATCCGTACTGCATAAAAATTGCGTATTTCAATGCCAGATAAAAACTCATCAAATCCTCCCCCCCATTCCCCACTCTCCTCACTTATGGCAGCACCAGAAGAACCGAATCAAGCTGTCCAACTCACTTGGGCTCTCCAATGTGAATCTATCAACGGTTATGTTACTCCGCTAACCTTAGCAAGTCGCACTCAAGAAATCTCTCAAGCAATAGCGAGAGGTGAACAAGAACTACAGCGATTTAAAGCAACTCTCAAACAACTGCAACTTGCGCCAGCTATTGCACATCCCCAAATTCCCCTGAATTTTTAATGCCTGCAACCATTTTGTCTGTGTCGCAAGCCATCGCTGGTTTGCGACACTCCTACCCAGTAACCAAGCCAATTGAAGCGATTGAATTTCTCCAGCAAACGCTTAATAGTATTCAAATACTAAACCTTTACCAACACTTTTTTCCAACTGAATTTACCACCAGTACCAGTTCTATTTACTCTGATAGTCCTGACATTCATAGCCCCCGCGAATTAGAATTTTTCAGTCGGCTTGACGAAACAGAACTTATCCCTATCAGCCCCTGGCAATTAGAAATAGCCCAAGAAGAACGCCTCGACGAACTCCTGATAGAGCCTTGGGGGTTAGATTGGTTGAGCTATGAAGATTATGATATTGAGTCATTAGCCCCTGAGTGGCAAATCTTGCTGCCTCTAACTTCTAAAGGACTAGATTGGCTAACTGAAAATGACGCACAAGATTGGTATGAAGAGGAATTTAACGTTTTATTTTCTCACGTTTTACCACCCGATAGTATCAATTATCTGCAATTCCAAGAGCTTTGCTCTCTGGCTGACTTTCCCATAAAATCAGTGCCAATTGTACTAAGTTTCCTCAATTATTCAACAGGTAATATTTGGCTAGACGGCTGCGCTCAAGACGAGTATCAATTTAGAGAATGGACAGTCGAAAACTTGATATCTTTATCAGCGCAATGGCAAAGTGCTAAAGAAGTAATAACCCAAGCTCAACAGGTTATCGACTGGCTTGCTACTGACCGCCCTCGACGTTTTCAGCAAATTCTTGAACTCTGGAACAAGAGCACTTTGTCAATTTGAATTACCTATGAATCCAAATAATTACGATTGAAACTCTCAAGTCTAAAAATGCTGAGCTCCCCGCTTAAGCGTATTCATTGTGAAGCAGCAACCGCTAGTGCGGTTGTAGCTGTTGGAAATTGAGGTCTTAACCATGACTGAAACTCTAACAACAACCGAAAGAATTGCACGTCTCAATGACCAGTTGCGTCAAGGAAATACCAAAATTGGTGAAATTCGGATCACTCAAACTGTAAAAGCTCTTCCTCCTGAATACCAACAAAAATTACTGCAATTAGTAAGAGATTTTAACAGTTTTGAATCGGGCAACGACCCCTACGGAGAACGAGATTTTTTTGCCATTCAACTGGATAGCAAAAACTACTTTTTCAAAATTGATTATTTTGACAGAAAAGCTTGGCTGGACAACCAAGAAGTGAGTTCAGAATGCCCAGAAAACTCGGATAAAACTTGGAGAGTTGCTACCCTAATGAAATCGAATGAATACTAATTTTCAAGTAGGAGCTAACCTTACCTATCGGGTTAGCTCTATAACCTCTATCAATTTTAAGCTATTATGCAACATTTGTCAGGAGAAGCCTTCCGTGAAATTCTGCAAATAGCTCCCCGACAGCTAACAGAAATTGATGCTGAATTACTGTTCATCAAAGAACAATACCTGTTCCATTATCGAGAAGGGACAAAGGAACACTACAAACTACTCTCCTCTGTCAGTTTGAGAACTGCATTTTCTCACGAGCCAATTGATACAGGTTGGATGCCTCCAGGAGTCATAAGGTGGGGAACTAATTCTCAAGGAAATTGGGTAGTAAAATTCATACATCCTGCTCAATATAACCTCCACTTTGATGATATTGAACCGATTACTATTCCGCTAACCGCTTTGGTATTGGTAGGACAGAACACTCAATATTGGGTATGGGCAACTGATGTCGCCACCTTCAACCCAGAGGCGAAAGCTTACCATACTCCCTTACCAAATATCCACCCAAACGGTTTAATTTGCTGGGGACAAAATACTCCACCTGTTGCTTCAACTCAAACCATTGATATTGCTTGGCAAACTTTCATCACTACTCCTTTCAATGCTGACTTATCCAGCCAAAAAAGCCGAAAGTTTCCCCAAGATGTCAGAGAACATCTGAAAAGTTTAGCCTTGAAAAAAAGGCGTTTCTATCCTGTTAAAGATTTAGTTGAAAGCAGGTGCAACCAGTCAATTAACTCTTTAATAGAACACCTTTTATTGATTGCTAACCCTATCTAGGCATTGCACTCAACATTTTTCTTTCAACCGCCAAGTTTAAGTTAATGCTAAAACTTTTTAACCACATTCATGCCTCTATTCCCTTGCCTCCCATTGCTACTGGAGTATTCTGCGAATACGTTACAGCTTCTAACGGCGTGTTTGTGCGTTCAGTTCGCCCCGGACTAGAGGCAATGATTCCTGTTGCAAATTCAGCGCCCAATACTATCAAAGGGTTGCCATCTATAGAACCGTACTTGCACCTTGACACTCGTTCAGTACCATTAGAATTACTCCTTTCTATGTGTACAAAATCTGCATTTAGCAAAGATAATAGTGGGAATCTCACAGAGATTTTATTTCACCTATCCCTTGACAGCCGCAATCAATGGCAACTGACAATTCCACTCCAAACAACTACACGAACAAGCTGCCAACCTCTTGATAATTTATCCTGCTCAACTGCCTTAATTGAATGCCACTCTCACGGAGAAATGCCTGCTTTCTTTAGTAGCACAGATGATGCTGACGAGCGCGGGTTTAGACTCTATGCAGTCTTGGGTAAAGTTAATACTTTAAATCCTGAGATTTTAGTCAGAATCGGAATTTTCGGACACTATAGCTTAATTAAAGCTAGTTCTGTATTTGAAGAGCCATATTTTATCACCGATGCTTACCAAAACTCCCTTAAACCTCGACTTTGAGTACGCCAATTCTACCCCTCTCCTCCTCAAAGATTACTCTCACCTACACTTGTGGCTCGTTGGCTGTGGGGGCACTGGCTCTTATGTAGCTGAAAGTTTAGCACGATTAGCTTACGTTTTCAAACAACGTGGTAAAAATGTCAATGTTGCCTTTGTTGACCCTGACATTGTTGAAGAGAAAAACTTGGGAAGGCAGAGATTTTGTCAATCTGAACTCGGATTGAATAAAGCCGCTACTCTTGCTTTGCGTTACAATCTTACCTGGGGGCTAGAAATTAGTGCAATTCCTGACTATTTTGACCCCAAATTGGTAAAATCATACTGGAATGATTTGGTAATTATCACTGGCTGCGTTGACAATAGTGCGGCTCGTCGTTCCCTCGGCAAAACACTAGAAAGTAACCGCCACTCTGATATTCCAAGAATCTGGTATCTTGATGCTGGCAATAACTTTGATAGCGGTCAAATTCTACTAGGTAGTCATAATTATGCTGAGGGGTTAATTACTCACCTAGATCAATTTGAGAGAACAGGCATTATGGGAGCCCTACCCTCTCCTATTTGGCAGTGCCCCAATTTGATAGAATTCCAGCCTGAAGAACTGGCAGAACCCCATTTATCTTGTGCTGAGTTAGCCACTATTAACGCTCAGAGTCTCACAATTAATCAGGCGATGGCCTCCATTATTGCTGACTATTTATTCCGTCTCACTTTGACGAATGACTTGCGCAGGTTTGCCACTTTCCTTAACCTTAAATCGGGTTCTATGCGCTCGGAATTTATCAGTTTTTCATCTCTTAAAAGGTTTGCAAGAGGGGGAAGGGGAAGGGTGGAAAAAGGAAGGGAAGAGGAAGGGGAAGGGTAGAAAAAGCTGATTATTTGGGGAGGGGAAAGGAAGGCTTCGCCGTGAACTATGCAGCTCGACTGAGCGACATTCGGCTTGCGCTCAATCGAGCCACAATTCGGCTAAGCTCATGGTCGAAGCCTCACGCCGAAGTCCGACGGGAACCCCGCTTACCGAACGTCCGAATGGAAAGTTATAGGTTATTGTTAGCTTTTATTAAAGAGAAAAAGCTAAAATTTATCCTTCCTTCCCCTTCCCCCTCTTTTACTTTAACGAGATTTTTTCGGATTTAATACTGTGTGAATTGCCCGGTCTAAAAACTTGATAAACTCACTGGGATAAGTATAAAATTGACTCTTTCTGGCTCTTCTGGGTTTGAGGGGATTAATGTATAATGAGATACAATGAATACGTGGTGATAGGCATGGACTTGCATCTTGATAGGTTGCTAAATTTACCAAATACAACCATCGAAAGTTTTACGGAAGAAGAAAAAAAAATTATTCTCAAGCTGAGATTCTTACATGATGAAGCTCCTTGCCCCCATTGTAATACGCAGAGTAGAAAATTAAAACAAAATCGACCGATACTGATTCGAGATTTATCAGTATTGGGCAAAGTAATTTATTTAAATACGCCACGCCGCCAATTTTATTGTCATCAGTGTCAAAAACATTTTACAGAAGAATTACCCTTTGTAGATTGGGAAAGACGATACACACAAAGATCTGAAGAGTATGTTTATCAACGAGTGCAAAGTGCGAGTGTAGAGCAGGTAAGTCGAGATGAATTTTTGAGTTGGGATCAAGTACAGGGAATATTTAACCACCAATTTTCTCTCAAAAAAAAGGAGAATTGGGAAGAAGTAAAACGGGTGAGTATTGATGAAGTGAGTAAACGCTGCATGACATCAAAATTTGGTCACGGTCGTATCAAATATTGACTTAGGAGAATTGCTAGAAGTGATTGATAGTCATAAACAAGATGACATCATTGAAATCCTTAAGCAGCAACCAATTGAGATCAGAGAGAAAGTTGAGGAAGTCAGCGTTGATATGTGGGGAGGATTTCCAAAAGTTGTAAAAGAGGTATTCCCAAATGCCAAAATTGTCATCGACAGATTTCATGTCATGCAGCCAGTGATCAAAGAGTTAAATCAATTGCGTAAACAAACTGGAGTTAAGATTAAAGGCAGTCGTTTTATCCTGCTAAAAAATAATATTGATTTAACAGAAGAAGAAAAAGTGAAATTGGAAACTGTCTTGAAGTATTCTAAGCGTTGGCGATTAGCTTATACTCTAAAAGAAGATTTTAGGAGTATTTTTGAAACTTGTAAAACCCCTGAAGATGGTCAGGAACAATTGAAAGAATGGCTTCAAAAAGCTCAAGTTGTCTACGGAGCAGTTTTGGAAACAATTCACAACCATCTAGACAATATTTGTAATTACTTTTTAAACCGTACATCTAGTGGTGTGATGGAGGGACTTAATAACCGAATCAAATTAATTAAATGACAAGCCTATGGCTTTTTGAATTTTGTAAACTTTCGTTCTAGATTATTAGCCTGTCTTTCTCATTAGCTTTACTTATCCCCATAAACCCAGAAGAGCCCCGCTAAGTTGAATTAAGAATCAAGTTGAGCAAGTGCGAGAAAATTGGTAACACAGTAGCCGTTATCTAAATTGAATAAAAAATCAAATAAGGAGTATGAGAAAATTGGCAACACAGTAGCCGTTATACCAGCCTTGACAGTCGCGTAAATTGCTGTTGTCGGACTCGCGCTTTGCAATCGGCTAAACTGTTGTTGTCTGATAAAGCTTGACAGTCGGCTAAACATTTATTCCCTGACTTGGTTTACAGCAGTCGCTCGACTCCTAGCTATTAATGGCGGTTATAATTCTCCACCCTATTAGTCCAGGTAGTAATTTCTAAGTAGGTAGGCGGGATTAAACCGAATAATGTAACAGTATGTAAATAGGCTTAAGTCAGCCAGTAGAGAGCATTTGAACACTTTACATCGTTTACATAGTTGCGTTTTAAAGCGCCGACTTACTTAGGCGTAAAGAGCGATCGCTAATATATTTCAACAACTAAATAGTTGGCCGTGCCTGTCCCATACCTTACTGCTCTTATTGATGTATTTGGGCTTCAGTCGCGATCATCGCCGTCGTTCCTGATTCTATATCAATAAGGTTTGAACTGCGGGTAAGCAGTATGCTCAATATTCATGGGGGGTGGATATTTTTCGTCTGGACGCATTAGTCACGGTTTGCGATCGCAAAACCATTGCTTGCTACCAAGAGAGAACAGCCATAACCAGTCACAACAGGCAAAGGCACGAACAGCACAAAAAAGCAGTAAAGGGACATGAAATTGCAGGCGTTTGCCGGATATTTTCGGATAAAAACAGGTAGAGGCCAGTCCCTGCAAATGTCTGTATTCTCACGCTCTTTTGTACAGTACACACCTGATTTTGTACAGCAAATGACTGACTTTAGTGCTCCCCAAAAATTAACGGGACTTAAACAACTTTTAAGCCCAAACAAAATCCCAACTGGCTTTATATGCAGCTTGAGCGTCCATATTTTGTTGTAGCCAGCGCACAAATCTATAAGATATAGCTGTTCTCAAAGCTTCTAAGACTTCAGTAAAATGTTACTTTTATATCACAGATAGATGGCTAGTTTACCCAAGGTTTATTCCCGATAAAGACCAAATTATCTATAAAAGTTACATGACCAGATTAGAGGGCGAGAATACGCGACTACGACATTACGCACAATGTAATCATTTTGGTATAATTGTGAGAGTATGAGTGCGATATTTGGAGACATTACTACCGTAAGGAACCCCACGCTTAAAAGCGGGGGCTTTCGGGAAGTCCGGCTCGTTCCGAGCGGTTCAAGAAGAAAGCTCGAACCTTACCAGAGACAGGATTAGACCTCCGTTTTTTGAGTCATGATACCGGAGAATGCGACGCTAGTTTTCCGCTCTATCGCCAAAAGTTAAACAGGCTTAACGGGGTTAAACCAGTGCTTTTGACACAACAAGCTCATAAAACATTCTCGAAGCGAACTTTACCCAGCAATGGAGGACTTTATGTCTAATTTCGTTTTTGTACTTGATACCCAAAAACGACCGCTCAATCCAATCCGCCCAGGAATGGCTCGTAAATTGCTAACCACTGGCAAAGCTGCTGTTTTCAAAAGGTATCCATTTACGCTAATTCTCAAAGTAGAGGTAACGGTATCCCAACAACCCATCACTCTTAAAATAGATCCTGGCTCCAAAACCACGGGCATTGCATTAGTCGAAGGAGAAAACGTAATCTTTGGTGCAGAACTAACTCACCGAGGTCAATCAATTAAAGCCTGTTTGGAGTCTCGCCGTTCACTGCGTAGAGGCAGGAGAAATCGCCATACTCGTTATCGAAAGGCTAGATTTCTAAATAGAACTTGCCCTAAAGGATGGCTGGCTCCAAGCTTGCAACATCGTGTCGAAACAATCCTGACATGGGTAACTAGATTAATGAAAGTCGCTCCCATTAGTTCTATTGCTCAAGAACTTGTGCGATTCGACTTACAACGACTAGAAAATCCAGAAATTAGTGGACTGGAGTACCAGCAAGGCGTTTTATGTGGTTACGAAATCCGCGAATACTTGTTGAATAAATGGGATAGGAAGTGCGCGTATTGTGGAGTTACGGATACACCGCTACAAGTCGAACACATTCATCCCAAAGCCAAAGGCGGATCTAATCGTATTTCTAATCTTTGCCTTGCTTGCGAAAATTGTAATACTCGGAAGGGAACTCAAGATATTGAACAATTCCTCTCCAAAAAGCCAGAAATTTTGAAGCGAATTCTATCTCAAGCAAAGCGGTCTTTAAAAGACGCAGCAGCAGTCAATTCAACTCGCTGGGCGTTATTTAACCGACTTCGTATGACTGGCTTGCTTGTTTCTACAGGCAGTGGTGGTCTAACAAAGTTCAACCGCACTCGATTGAATTTAGCTAAAACTCACTGGTTAGATGCTGCTTGTGTAGGCAAAGTCGAAGAATTAAAAGTGCTGACTTCTCAACCGCTGCTAATTAAGGCAGCAGGACACGGTACTCGACAAATGTGCGGCACAGATAAGTTTGGCTTCCCAATTCGTCATAAGTCGAGAAAGCAAATCCATTTCGGTTTTCAAACTGGCGATATTGTCAGCGCTACCGTCACAGCAGGCAAGAAGGTCGGCTCCTATGTGGGACGAATTCTTTGCCGCGCATCCGGTTCGTTCGACATCGCCACAACGACGGGAAGAGTAGCAGGAATTAGTCATAAATATTGCAAATCTATTCACAAAAAAGATGGCTATTCCTATGGATTTTAATTCAAGGCGACTGAAGTCGCAGCCGCTTTCCTCCCCATGTCTAAAGCCAGGGGCTTCTCGCTCGTTTTCTGGTGAGCGTGGCGTTTGGCAGAATTCTATTGAGCTTACACTTTCCAGCAGCGATCGTCCAACAATCTTAAAATCTGTGCAGCAACTCGAACTTTTTCCGCAACCCAAACCCAGCTCCGCTAAATCTCCTCAACTAACGATGAGTTCTGAAGCGCTGCATTCTTGGAAACAACGTATTTTTGAACACCAACAATCTGAAGGCGTTGACCAACCGCGACAGGGAAGTCTATTCGAGCTAGCGCCAAATCCCTGTGACTCCAACAACATAGACCCCTTTGCCCTGGAATTGCACAATCTCTCTTTCTGCGAGAAACCGGATTGGGGCGATTCCAATTGTCTCTATTTTGTCATCGATAATGCGCTTCCATTGCTCCTCTACGTGGGTGAAACAGAGCGCACTCCCAAACAAAGATGGACGAACCACTACTGCCACAGCTACATTGGCAATTACATCGAACTGCACCGACGTTATTCCCTGGATGTGGCTGTAGCCATAGCATTTTGGTACGGCGCACCGAGCAATCGCCAACAGCGGCTGCAACTGGAATTGGAGCTTATTTATAAGTGGAAATCACCTTTTAACAAAGAATGCTGGCAATATTGGGGACAGCCTTTTGGTAAGTGAAACTGCTGCAATTTGGTATTTTAAACCACATTCCGGTTCTTCCTTACTTGGTATGCTAAACATACCTGTCCGCTAGCCTAAAAGCTTCGCTAGGTAATAAGTGTAGTCATTATTTTTAGCGTTTGAGGCTAAGAATACGGGCGATCTACGGCTAGAACCCTTATTGTACAGCAAGCGTTATGATGCTTAATTACAAGTTAAGCATCATATGTAATGAAGAGCCAAATAAATGAACACCGATTCTGAAAAGAAAGATATTGTTTTAATCGTAGATGACAACTCTAATAACTTAGGGGTACTTTATAATTTGTTGGATGATGCCTCCTTTGAGGTTTGGGTGGCACAAGATGGAGAAAGTGCTATTGAAAAGGTGGGCTATGCACTCCCTAATTTAATTTTGTTGGATATAATGATGCCGGGGATAGATGGGTTTGAAACTTGCGATCGCCTGAAAGCAAATCCTTTAACTGCTGACATCCCCGTGATTTTTATGAGCGCTCTGTCTGACACCGTTGATAAGGTTAAAGGTCTGTCTTTAGGGGCAGTGGATTATATAACTAAACCCTTTCAGCAAGAAGAAGTTTTAGCTCGCGTTAAACTGCATCTAAAATTGCATTTTTTGACTCAGAAAATTGAAAAACAAAATCAGGAACTAGAACAGCGCGTACAAGAACGAACGGCTGAATTATCCCAGGCTTTACATAACTTACAACAAACTCAAGTTCAATTAGTGCAAACTGAAAAAATGTCCAGTTTGGGCCAGTTAGTGGCTGGCGTTGCTCATGAAATTAACAATCCAGTTAGTTTTATTTTCGGGAACCTTACTCACATTTCTGAATATATAAAAGAATTGATTGCCCATTTGAAGCTTTATCAACAAAGTTATCCCAATCGCCTCCCTCAGATTTCCGATCATGCTGAAGAAATTGAGCTAAATTACCTGCTAGAAGACTTGCCAAATGTGATTAGTTCAATGAAGTTAGGAGCAGATAGAATTAGCAACATTAGTGTTTCTTTGCGAAATTTTTCGCGGATGGATACATCAAATAAGGTAGCTGCAAACATTCACGAAGGGCTAGATAGCACTCTTTTAATTTTGCGCCATCGGCTGAAGGGAAGTGGCGATCGCCCCGCGATTGAGGTGGTTAAAGAATACGGCAATTTACCGTTAGTGGAATGCTATGCGGGACAGTTAAATCAAGTTTTTATGAATTTGATTGCCAATGCAATTGATGCCTTGGAAGATAAAATGGTAAATTCCCAATCCGCAAAATCTGCTAATTGTAAGATTACAATTAGCACAGAATTAGCAAATGATAATTCAGTAAAAATTCACATTGCTGATAACGGTATAGGTATCGAAGAGACAGTAGCTTGTAAACTATTTGAAGCTTTTTTTACAACCAAACCAGCAGGGAAAGGTACAGGCTTGGGATTGAGTATTAGTTATCAAATTGTGGTAGAGAAACATGGAGGAAAAATCACTTGTACTTCCACACTGGGTCAGGGTACTGACTTCACTGTTGAAATCCCAATAGAGCAGTCATAATTGCCGATTGTGGTAACAAACAAGCCCAATATTTTACTTGTGTTTTTGTCAAAAATAAGATCACATTAATATCACGCTCGCTGGACTGTTCTATGATGCGCTTAACTGCTTCTCACTCTAGAAAACTCCCCCTCCGCCTTGTTCTAGTAGGGCCATTTTTACTGCAAATTTTTGCGGCTGTGGGGTTAACAGGATGGCTATCATTACGCAATGGTCAGAAAGCTGTTAACGATGTTGCTGCTCAGTTACGGGGGGAAATTAGCAATCGCATTGAGCAGAACCTGGGGACTTACCTTACGAGCGCTTATCAAGTCAATCAAAGCCTCGCGGCTACTATTAATGTTAACTTGTTGGACGTGCAGAATCAGAGAGATTTGGAGCGTCATTTGTGGCATCAGCTTCAAGTTTTTGATTCAGTAAGTGCTATTTATTTTGGCAATCCTCTCGGAGGAATAGTTGTAGCCCAGCGTCAAGATAATGAGAAATTATATATTTACACAACAGAAAGATTTGTTAGTGGCAAGTTAGTCTGGTACTCTACAGATAGCTTTGGCAATCGCAAAAAGCTGGAAAAAATCATTCCTGCTTTTGACGCGCGAAATCGACCCTGGTATAAAGCAGCGGTTGCAGCAGGAAAACCCAGATGGATCGATCCTTTTCTTGTATTCGGAAGTCATCATTTGGGAATTACTGCTAGTCAGCCAGTCTATGACTCAACTGGTAATTTGATAGGTGTTTTAGGTGCGGAGCTACTTGACAGTCAAACCCGCGACTTCCTACAAAGTTTAAAAATTGGTAAGTCTGGAAAGACATTCATCATGGAACGCTCAGGACTGATTGTAGCTTCCTCAACGTCGGAAAAGCCATTTCTAGTTAGTAAGGATGGGAAGGTTGAGAAGCGGATGAAAGCAACTGAAAGTAGCGTGCCTTTGATTCGCCTTTCATCCCAATATTTGATCGATAAGTTTGGCGACTTGAGCAAAATTAATACTAACCAGCAACTCACGTTTGACTTGGGTGGCAAGCACCAATTTCTACAGGTGACACCATTTAAAAACGGTCGCGGTATTGACTGGCTAATTGTAGTTGCTGTCTCCGAAGCGGACTTCATGGATCAAATTAATTCTAACACCAGGACTACGATTTTGCTGTGCCTTTTATCATTATTGCTGGCTGCCATTCTGGGAATTTTTACCTCTGGCTGGATAGCTGAGCCTATTCTGCGTTTGAGGGATGCAAGTAGAGCAATAGCAAAGGGAAAATTAAACCAAAAAGTAGAGGTCGAATCGATTGGAGAACTGGATATTTTAGCTGAATCGTTCAATCAAATGGTACAGCAATTACAAGAGTCTTTTACTGCCTTAGAAAAAACCAACGAAGAGTTAGAACAGCGCGTTGATGAACGGACTACCGCACTGCGAGAAAGCAAAGCACTTCTCAACCAAACCCAACAGTTAGCAAAAGTTGGCGGCTGGGAAATCAATCTAGAAACTGAAGAATTGGCTTGGACAGAAGAAGTTTACCGCATTTATGAAGTTGATTCAGGTTTTCAGTTAACTATGGCAGCAGCAAAGGCTTTCTATCCATCTGAGTCCTTACAGATTTTGGAACCAGCACTCGAAAGTGCGATCGCAAATAAAGAACCTTTTGATATAGAGTTGCAGTTCGTTACGGGTAAAAAAAATCAGCGATGGGTTCATATTCTCGGTCAACCTCACTACAAAAATGATGTACCTGTCAAATTTAAAGGAACTTTTCAAGACATTACAGACCGCAAAATTGTAGAACTCGCACTCCAAGAAGCTAAAGTTGTCGCTGATGCTGCCAATCAAGCTAAAAGTGAATTTCTTGCTAACATGAGCCACGAATTACGAACACCTCTCAACGGCATTTTAGGTTATGCTCAAATCCTCCAGCGAGATAGCAGGTTAACTCCCAAACAAATTGCTGAGATTAACATCATTTACCAGTGCGGTTCGCACTTGCTTACTCTGATTAATGATATTTTAGACCTTTCTAAAATTGAAGCTAGAAAAATGGAACTCTATCCCACAAATTTCTATTTCCTAGCATTTCTTCAGGTAGTCAGCGAAATCTGCCGCATTAAAGCTGAACAGAAAGGCATTTCTTTAGAATGCCAATTTGATGCTGCACTACCAAGTATCGTTAAGACTGACGAAAAACGCTTACGGCAAGTGTTAGTCAATCTTTTGGGTAATGCTGTTAAATTTACTGATGCAGGTGGCGTTATTTTTAAAGTGGCTGTAGTAGAATCTGTAGCTGTTGAATCAACTGCGATCGCACCGAAAGCTATCCACAAAATCCGCTTTCAAATCGAAGATACTGGCGTGGGAATGACGAGCGAACAAATGCAGAAAATATTTCTGCCATTTGAACAGGTAGGTGAGGCTCGCCGCATGGCAGAAGGAACTGGTTTAGGATTGGCAATTAGCTTAAAAATTATTGAAATAATGGGAAGTAGCATCCTAGTAAGTAGCAAGCCGCAGATAGGCAGCAAGTTCTGGTTTGATTTGAGTTTATCAATGTCTGATGGAAAGGTTTTACCGACAGTGCAGCCAACAAGAACTATAGTCGGCTTTACAGGAAACAAGCGCAAAATTCTCGTAGTAGATGATAGGTGGGAAAATCGCTCTGTGATTGTCAATTTGCTCGCACCCATTGGCTTTATAGTTGTTGAAGCTACCAATGGAATTGAAGGTTTAGAGCAAGCTCGCGAATTAATGCCAGATGCTATTATCACCGACTTGGTAATGCCCCAAATGAAGGGTTTTGAGTTGATGCGCCGCCTGCGTGAATTGCCAGAATTGAAAGATATTTTAATAATTGTCTCCTCAGCTTCAGTGTTTGAAACTGACCAGCACAATAGTTTAGATGCTGGGGCGGATGCTTTTCTTCCCAAACCTGTAGAAGCTTCTGATTTGTTTAGATTGTTGCACAGACATTTAGGGCTATCTTGGCTCTACGAACAGTTAGTTGAAGTCTTTCCTCCCCCTGCCAAAAGTATTAAACGAGATAGCGCCTTATCGTCGGCTGCGGCTATAGTTCCTCCACCCCCAGAAGAAATTGATATTTTCTATGATTTAATTATGAAAGGCAATTTGAAAGCGATTATCAAACAAGCCGAACATTTAAAAAATTTGGATGCCAATTTTATTCCTTTTGCTGAGCAGTTGTGTGAATTTGCTCAAAAGTTTCAAGAAAAACAGCTAAAGTCTTTTATTAGTCAATACAAGCAAAAGGATTAATTACCGCTGTTTAAAAACACGGTCAGGCAAGCAGGCGCAACGATTCCTCCCAGAGGCGATCGGCGTTGTCCGAGTTGAGAGCATAGGGTGCAACGCCACTGTAGTCTTCGGTTCGCCGAGGCACGATCGCGGCTTCGTTACAATCCTCGAAGTAGCGACCGCCAATGCCCTTCAGCAAGGGGGAGGTTGCCAGCAAAACTGAGGTGGCAGCACCCTGTTCCGGTGTTTTCTGCCGCTCTGGTGGTGTCTGAATCCCACCTACATGGCGCTGAAGGTTGGTCGCGATCGCCCCCGGCATCAAAGCATTAGCCGTAATGCCATCCTTCAACCAGCGTGAGGCTGCACCAACCGCGAAAAGGACAATGGCAGTCTTGGACTGTCCGTATGCCAACCACGGATCGTAACGGCGAAAGGCGAAGTGGATATCATCGAAGACCACTGGCGAGAGCAGGTGTCCGCTAGAACTGACGGAGACGATACGTGCCGCACCAGCCGCTGCCAGTGCATGATGGAGTCCGAGTGTCAGAGCAAAGTGCCCAAGATGATTGGTAGCAAACTGCATCTCCCAGCCTTCGGACGTGTATTGTTCAGGCAATGCCATTACACCAGCATTATTGACAAGGATATGTAATGGTTCATTCCACGCATCGACAAATGTAGCGATCGAAGCTCGATCAGTCAGATCCAGCAAGGCAACGTGAATGTTTCCATTACCCGTAGTAGTAGTGATGTCAGCCGCTGTCTTTTGACCAGCATTGATGTCACGCACAGCCAGGGTCACTTCAGCACCTGTACGAGCGAGTGCCCGTGCTGTCTCGATGCCGATGCCCGATGCTGCTCCAGTGACGATCGCCCGCTTGCCAGAAAGATCGATTCCCTTTACCACCTCGGCAGCGGTGGAATGTTGCCCGAATGGTGTTTTAATCAGTGACATATATGCTCCTTTAAGAATGTCGAGTGATGCCCTTATCAGAAACCTGTGCGATCCAGGAAAGGCGAGAACGCTGGCGATGACCAGCTCAGCGGGAGGCTGCCCTCTACCCGACAGCCGCGATCGAGGTGGAAGCGAAACAATCGCTCTGCTCCCTCGTAGTCATTGATTTGGGCACCTTCCCAAATCACTTCGGCTGTGCCTGTGAGATAGAGCAGGTTGCCGCGGTCGAAATCCACGAATAGCAGTCCTGCCCTTGGATTCAACTCTAGGTTGCCAAAGGTATTAAACTGACAATTGCCAGAGAAGTCGGGAACGGTCAGCGTACAGTGATCATCGAGCCGCACAAAGCCTGATTTGCCACCGCGATGAGAAACATCTACCCCGCTAGCAATGCCTGCCGATGTATTTTGATAAGCGGTTGCAATGAAGAAGGTATCAGCCCCAGCAATCGTGGCACGTTCTTGGGCTCCAAGCATTTGGAATTGATGGATCGATGGCGGCGTTGCTGAATCTCGATTAATTAGCTCAAACATCCGAGTTTGAATATATTTGGGACAGTTGCCAAAGCTTTGTCCCACTTGCACTTCAAAGCGATCCGAGTCCATTGCTGCGACAGTACCGTTCACGCGATTGCGGCGGCGGGTATGGAGTTCAATTCCCAGCAAGCCGATATCGATGCCATCGGCAAGATTATTTGTGAAAGGATCGCCAAATAGGGGTTTGGCGGCAATCTGTAAGGTACGATCGTCAGGCGTTGATACAAAGCCCGGTTTCCCTACCAGAATTGAAGCCCAGGGGCTGCCTGTCACATCCACCGTACCCACAATTATGTAAGAAAGTTGGGAGAAGAACTGGCGAAACTGATCGGGCAGGTATTCCCGAATCATTTGTCGTCCTTGCCTATCCATCTTGGTCTGCGTACCCATTCGATCTTGAATTGCTAGTTCGCCCGCATGAAACGGCGATTCGGTTCTTGTCCAGCCTGGGATTGCCATACGTTACCTCTGTTTTTAAGCTGTGCGGTTCGCCTACAGTCCAGCCATTGGGATATAGCCGGGGAGTTGTTTGATGCGATCGATCCAAGCTAGGACGCTGGGATAGGGTGCGAGGTCAATCTTGCCATCGTTCGCCAGAGCAACGTAAGGAAAGACTGCGATATCAGCGATGGTGGGGCGATCGAATTCTAACCAGTTGCGCGTACTCAAATGCCTATCTAATTGAGTCAGGATATTCTCTGCTTGCTGGTGTGCGCGTTCGATATTGATACTGGTAGCCCCAAACAAATAATAAAGTCGGGAATGTTCAGGGCCCTGGCGGATTTCTCCAGCAGTTGTCGATAGCCAGCGAACGACTTGAGCCAACGGGAGGGCATCCAACGGCAGCCAGCGATCGCCGCCATGCTGCCGCGCTAAGTACACCAAAATAGCTTGAGCATCAGCTAGTTTGGTATCGCCATCGACCAACAAAGGAACCTGTCCCAATGGGTTGAGTGCCAAGTATTCCGGCGATTTTTGTTCGCCTTTCATTAAGTCCACTTTGACCCATTCATATTCGATATTTAATAGTTCCAGCAACAGTCTTGGTTTGTAACTGTTACCAGACATTTCGTGACCGTAAAGCTTAATCATGATGTTTCTCTTTTGAGTGTAAATATGAGTGATTTAGGAAAGCACTATTTCCTAATTCACTCATATTCAGATTTGTGCCATACCACCATCAACGAACAGTTCGATGCCATTAACAAAGCTGCTATCGTCTGAAGCAAGAAAGACAACGGCTTTGGCAATTTCATCGGGCGTACCAACTCGTCCTAGCGGAATGGTGACGGCTTGACTGTTCACAAATTCCTGCACCTGCTCTTCGCTCAATCCCAAAAGGGTGTAGCCAGGAGTCGGAACCACGCCAGGACTAATCGCATTGACTCTAATTTTGCGTTCTTTGAGGTCGAGTATCCAATTGCGGGCAAACGATCGCACGGCAGCCTTGGTCGCGCTATAAACGCTAAAGGCTGGGGTGCCTACGGTAGAAGCAGTCGAGGCGTTCAGAATAATAGAAGCGCCCTCTGGCAGCAGTGGTAATGCCTTCTGCACGGTGAATAGCAAACCTTTGACATTTGCGTTGAATGTTTTGTCAAAGTGTTCTTCAGTGATCGATCCCAGTGGAGCAATTTCTCCACCGCCCGCATTGGCAAAGATTACATCGAGGTGCCCTTGCTCTTGCTTAATCGCGGCAAACAGGCGATCGATATCCGCGAGATTTGATACATCACCCTGAACGGCGGTGACATTTTTGCCAATCTGCTTCACCGCAGCATCGAGGTCGTTTTGACGCCGACCCGTGATAAAGACGTAAGCTCCCTCTGCTACAAACCGTTGGGCAGTCGCGAGTCCAATCCCACTGTTCCCACCTGTTACCAGTGCAATTTTGCCTGTAAGTTTACCTGACATAAGATTCCTCCATTTTACGTATTTCGTCTGTACTGAGAGAGGGTTAAGATATTATTACTTGCTTTACGCCAATAGTTCGGACAGTTTTTTAACGATCCTGTAAGCCGAGGGCGAGGAAGCCCTGCCATTTTTAACGAATTTTAGGCAACAAGGGCGCTCGACTTAAACCTTGAAAAAATAGTTTACCATATAGCCAGTCTGGGTTTCGGACACTCCACTATATCTAAAACTGTCCGAACTATTGATATATGAACAATCAGCCACCTCCGAATCAAACATGGATCGATTTGAATTTCAGCTAGCAATGCTGCAACAAGGAGCACAGGAACTAGAACAAAAAATAGCTAACTTCACAACAATTCTGATGCAGTTAAAAACTGCTGCACTTACCATTTGGGTAGCATTGATTGGTTGGGTATTTGCCAGCAAAATAGATGTCTTGGTTCCGCTGGGATACGTTATAATTTTTGGTTTTTGGTTTTTAGAAGCTACCTACTGGAGGGTGCAATTTTATTATATGCAAAGAGCTGCTGAAGTTACCGAATTCTTGAATGATGAAAGGGCTTTAGATGAAAGTTTTAATACTCGTTATGTACCAAAAGGTTTAGTTCACCCGCTCGGTTCTTTGAAAATATTTAAAATGCCTTCTTTATCGAGAGCTATGTGTGCTCCATCAATCTATATTTTTTATACCTTTTTGTTGGCTGTTAATTCGATCGTTTGGTTGATAACTTTTAAAACAGCCTTCTAACTCGGCAATATCCGAACGTGCGCTCGATCGAACATTATCTTTCTTCCCAACTAACTAGAAGTAACCGCATCTCCACCGACCAATGAAAAAGTACCTCAACCTCTTTACCGCCGTCATCGCATCACTCAAGCCTAAATCCAAAATACCCGTAATCGACACTTACGGTGAATCCACGCTTAACCAAGACGAGCAGCAAACTCTCATGGAATGGCTCTTTGCTAGTTTGATGGGCGTTGGTTACTTCAGTAAAGCTCACCTCATCTGGGATGATGGCAAAGACAGAGAGCGGGAGATATTCACAGCACTGATGAGAAACGAGCCGATATTCCTGTACCGCCAAGGAGCGCGACCTTCACCAATTGTTGAAGGATATGGCTGGCGACTGATTGGCGAACATCCGAGTTTGCGGGTGTATCAGTTGGAGGTGGAAGTTGAGGGAGATTGAGGGCGACTGAAGGCGATCGGTAGCTTATGCGTGATATCTCAACCATTACCTAAATTACTTTGATAGAAACCTTACCTTTTATTGTGGAGCGGTACAAAGCGCAACTCCTATTGTTGTTGATATCTCAATGCCAACTGCTTCCCCAATAAATATTTTTTGTTGAGAGATTCCTGTATACTGCAAGTGGATGCTCGCTAAATCTCTTTCTTGATGCAGGTAAAATGCTCGAATTCAGAATTAGTTTAACCGTGTTTTGTGTGTGGTTTTTTTTATTCAGTGGCAATACTTATTCAATAGCCAAGCAAAAACCTAAATGGCTCAGAATAATCACAGATGAAAACCAAATAGCCAATTATTTAGACGTTGCCTCTCTTGACTCCAGTAAACCGCAAAAGTTTTATACTTCAGCGAGGATATTTCCCCGCGCAGCGGTCAATAATAGGGAAATGCCCCTACGCCGTCCTTATCACGGAGAAAGATGCCCTTGCTCTTACGATTTTGCTATAAATGAATCGCACTGCGGCGGTCGTGCCAGCGGTAAAACTACTTGTTTTACACCTAAAGGAGCTGCTTCGTTATTAATTTCAAATTCAGTAAACTGCAAAACGAAAGTCCGCAGTATATTGAACATTGACATCTACGATAAAAACAACAAGCAAATTACAACCTATTCCGCAGAAACTCTAACGGGTGGTGCATATCCCGTAGCTGTAAAAGTTAGCGACCGAGCAGAGCTGAGTGTTATTAAAGCTGTTTGTAAATAAGATGCGATCGAAAGTTGCGTTCTCAAACTGTCTGACACTCGCTGTAACTATCAATTCTTTGCCCCGTACAGGTTTTAGGAAATCATGGCAGTCACTCGTTGACAGTGAATTGATAAGTTTGTCTATGGCTTGGCGATCGGCTCCAAGCCCGCTTTCCCAACGCAGCAATCCGCTATGCCACCCCCGTACATTGAGGCTTATTGTCCAATAGCACGGGCTCAAGCTGATGAAGTCGTGCAGTATGCTTGACTAACTGTGAGTAAATTAGGGTGCTATTCTACTCTGGCCCTTCCCAATTCCCCGTCTATAAGCAGCAGTGCCGGGAACTCCAACTTTTCTCGGAGTCAAACAAGTAGGGATTGCGGTATTGGGCTGTTACTTCACCTGCATTAATCAGTGTTAATGAATTTGCTATAAGTGAGTAAAAACTAACTAAACTTATATTTATGAAGACAAACTTGTTTATATCCGTTATTGTTTCATCTCTTGTTATCGTTGCCCTTCCTGCTAAAGCAGTTGAAACTAGGTGTGGATGGTTGCATAATCCCACGCCTAGAAATTGGTATTTAATAGACAAAGATGGTCGTTGGATTATCTCGCAACAAGGAGGATATGAAGCCCAAGGAATGGATAATCTTCCTACCTATAACGAGAAAGAGTACGTCAAAACGAATGGTTATTATGGGTATGGTTGTGCTTGTATGGATGTGGTGACAGATAGCGATCGATTGAGAATTAGCGAAATTCGGGGTGGCGAATCATTACCGCTCTCAACCTGTCGCCAAGATCCGAATGTACCAAAAAGTCCTTAGTTCCAGCCAACAACCGTACAATCACAGTAAAGCTTAGGAACCATCACCACCATGACCGAATCGATCGCCGACCAACTCAACCAAGCTTCCAAAGGCTTACTCTTCGGAAGCGAAACCGACGCTCCCTTTGAGGTCGTAAGCTGGCCGACACAGGAAGAACTCACACAAACGAAGTTGCTCGAACTCACCGGACACCCACCCGATGCTCCCGTTGAAATGCGGACGGTTGACGACTTCTTTGCGATCGCCACCGCAGAGGAAGACTGGCACGATGAAGAAGAACGGGAAACAGTGAAGCGGTTCCAGAACTTAGTGAGCGTACTGAAGCAGAATTTATCAAACATCCAGGTTTACCGAGTGGGCACCACCGACATCGATGCTTACATTCTCGGGCTGACTCCCGGTGGCGGATTGGCTGGGCTGTCTACGAAATTGGTGGAGACTTGATTGCAACAGACAGGTCAGCGTTGGGTAGTTCACTCATTTAGTGACATAGAAACCATAATTAGAGTCAGGAAGAGGTATTGTAATATGAGCGCGATCGGCACAGTATTTAGTTGGCTTGTTTCTCTTTACTGTTTGGTTGTACTAGGAATTTTATTATTCCTCTCTTACACAGAGGGCAAGCCATACAAGATGGGTATTATAACTTCCTTTCTTATGTTCCTAATTGTTTTTCCTCCCCTCTGGTCTTTCCTTGATAGAAAATATAATGTCAGGATTAACTGGCTAGTCAAGTTACTTTTATTGATTTGTTGTTACGGATTCCTAATGGCAAATATTAATGCAGTTGGTTAAAAGTCTCAAGCAAAAAAGTAAGTTTTATCCCTTTTTTACTCACCATCAACTTTACTTTCAATGACTTGCTGAACCTGGGGCGACAGATTAGATAACAAGTTCAGCCCCGTTTCGCGCTCAACTTGCTTCACCGGTACTCGAAAAGTTTTCCATCCCCGGCCTTTGACGCTGGCATCGTTCGGCATCATCACGGCAATCGTCCGGGTATTTGCGTCAATTCCCTGCAACCCCAATCCCGGTCGGTCTAAGACAACAATGACTTTCCAAGTCTTTGCCGGCACCACAATCTTTTGTGTTTTGCCGATCGCGCCTTGCTTCCCGACGGGCCCGGCTACGATGTAAAGTTCCTTACCCTGCTGCACCAATTCGCGAGAATACTCCTCCAGATCCCCCCACACGCCTCGGTTGAGTTCTGGCACTTGCGGCATCATGTTAGTCATCAGGAATGTGCTGCTGTTGTCGGGTTTGTTCCGAGTTCTATCGGCACTCGGTGTAATGTGTCCCCGATCATAGCCACTTCCGCTGTAATCTGTTGGTCGCACTTTGTACCAAGCATCCGGCAGGGAATCATCGGGGCGGAAGTTGTCCTGGCGATCGGCTGACCCAATCCAAGATTTATTGAGCTGCCACGAAACCCAGTTAGCAATGTGCGTTTTGTTGTTGTAGCTCATCACGTACTGAAACTTCACCATCAGGTAATTGTCAATACTGGCAATGCTAGAAACTGCATTGCTGGGATTGCCCAGCAGCAAGTTGCGGTTGTTGGTTGCTGAAGCTACGGGATTTTGCGCTGTGGGTGCAGGTTTTTGCTTTGGCTTTTCGATCCCTGGTTTACGGGAAACTCGCGGTAGTGAAGATGGCGGGGCTGATGTCAGATTGCAGCCAGCCATCATCCCCAAAATCAGAGCGATCGCCCCCAACTGCCGTATTTTCTTCATGCTGCACCGCTCCCTTACGAGTCCAGTGCCAGCTTACCAACATATGCACCCAACATTCCAGGAACTCAAGAATGCAGCGATTGACGGGAAAGGTAACTGCTGCACATAAGAGAAAAAAGTCGCAACATTCAAACATTCAACCATTCAAATATTCAAACGTTTAAATTGTTGTATTGGCACTAAGCTGCTGGAGGTATTGAGCGACGGACTTTTCAACCAGCTCGCTGATTTCTTCACCTGACTGTGCGGCAGCAGATTTGAGGTCGCGGTGCATTTGTTTGGGCAGGTAAACAGTAGCCCTGACAAAGTTTGGGTCTTTGCTTTTGGGTAATGCCGGAGTTGGTGCAGGTTCGAGATCGGGTTCGCCTGGTTTGAGTTTCTTCGCCTTCAGTAAATCATCAAAGCGGCTCATGGCAATATCTCCTTGCCGACAGCGGCATAACAACCCCAAGCAGCTTTGGCGTAAGGGTCTTTGATAGCGTTTACAGGAACCCCGGCGAGGGCAGCTTTTTGAAATACTGCTAGCCGCCTGATCTCAGCTTTGAATATCGGCAACTGGGCTTTCTCGATCGTTCTCCGAGACTCAATCCCGACTTTGCTAGGAGCAGGTGGGATGAGGGTGAGCAAAATGCGGTAATTCGATTTTAGGGAATGCAGAGCTTCCACCATTTGCACCATCGCGCTCAGGGCCATCGCATCGGGAGAACTCGGTAATATCAGCAAATCGCACCCTTCAGCTACAGTTTTGAGTTCGTCGGGGTTTGGTCGAGCCGGCGTGTCTATCACGATGTGCTCGTAATCTCTGGCAAAGCGAACTCCTTGCTTTTCATCCACTACTTTGAACGGGAGGGAACCCCGCGCAGCCCAATCCAAAGCACTGCGGTTGAGGTCGCCGTCTACCAAAAGCGTAGGTGCTTTGGTTTGCAGGTAAGCCGCCAAGTGCAGTGCTGTAGTTGTCTTGCCGACTCCGCCCTTGAATGAGGCGATTGTCACGATCATAGGTTTATCGATACGTTGATTAACTCAACTTTATCCTTTAATCATCTAAATGTCTAGACATTTAAATGGTTGAACGTTTAAAATGATGCCGTATCTAGCCAGTTATAGGGCGGGTTGGCTCGGCTAATTAACGATAACAACGTAGCGTTCGGTTGTAGGCGATGAGAGGCGGTGGATCTTCCCACAAATCAAAGCAGCTCATCGTTCTACCTCAATCTGGATTCGGATGATAAAAATTGCCCTTTTTGTGCCATGCTCTTGAACCAGGATCTCGCCGTTTGCTCCATTCAACAAAGGAACTGCTGCCTTTAGCAGCAGCAGTTTCAATAGTTTCGGCACTTACTCCCAACCGTTTTGCTAGGTCAGCAGCTTTCAGGGGGCGCAGTGTTATTTGGGGCTGTTCTGCTCCAAAGTTTTTGGGAGAAGTTTTATTGAATTGGCGTTGAATTTCTGCTGTTTCCAAAGCTGCGACTCGCCCATGTAAATCGGCAATTTCCGATCGCAGTTGGGCGAAAGTTTCCCTGGTTTCGGAAGCTACCGTTTCGGCCGAAAGCGCTGGGACTGCTTCAAAGAATTGCTTGATGATTTTGGCGAGCGCGGCACTTTCCGTTAGAGACTGCTCTACCATGTAGTCGCGCAACTTTTGGTGGTAGTAGGGTGGCAAATAGCCCACAATTCTGATGTTCTTGGTTGCCATTGGCTCTGGTTCGGGATGGAAAAGATGCAGACCGGAGTATGCCCTTACTGTGCTTTAAAGGCATACTGTAAGCGACGCTATTTTTTCTAAAGTATGCCTGTGTGTGCTACTATAGCACAATCAATTCTTAGTATGGGTTTTAACGGGGTTGTCATCCGTCATATCTACTACTTTGAACGGCAGGGAACCGCGAGCTGCCCAATCCAACGCACTGCGGTTGAGGTCGCCGTCTACCAACAAAGCGGGCGCTTTGCTTTGCAAGTAAGCCGCCAAATGCAGTGCTGTGGTAGTCTTTTCGACTCCGCCCTTGAATGAGGCGACTGTCACGATCGTAGGTTTAATTTTGAGTTCATCAGCCTTATTTTACACTTTAAACATCTGAACGTCTAGACAACTGAATGTTTGAATGTTTAAATTTGCTCATTACTCATCCCGTTCAATCCAAGGAAAGTAGCCTGACTCACCGACTTCAAGCACCCGATAAAGAAGCCACGGTCAGATTTACCGTGGATATGTCCGAATCTCTGCACCGCAAACTGTCGATGTTGGCAGCCAGGACGGGGCGCAAGAAAGTGGATATTGTGCGGGTGTTGTTGGAGGATGGGCTTAAGGAGGTTGAGGGGTAGGGACGATCGTCCTAACCCGCATCAAGGTAGCGGAAAACTTCTCCAAACCTTCGGAATCTCGTAGCGGGCTGGCGGCATAGTGGCTAGCACGCTAACCGTCCGCCCTATCAGAGAAACCTTACAAACCAGAGCAAAGAGAATGCGTTACTTTGTGTAGAAGGGCATTGGTGACTAAAAATGTGCTCAACGTCTAGTGGCATCAAAGGTTTAGAAATCATAAAAGTTTTTTATGAGTTCCACTATAAAAGAGAGCGATCGACCGTTAAAACCTTCGCCTTCAGCAACTATTTGCTCCATTCGTCCCATGCTGCCTTCGCCACTTTTGCGATGACTTCCTCGCGTACCGCATCGTTTGCTCTAGAGTCTGAAACAAAAACTGCAATCGCCATGTGTTGTCCATTGGGGAGCGTTACGAGTCCAACATCGTTGGTTGCAGCCGTCACTCCATTTACAGTAGACGAAGTACCCGTTTTGTGGGCCACAACCGTCCCATCAGGCAACAGTCCTTTAATGCGCTTTAGACCTGTAGTTGTTTCTGTCATCAATTGCAGCAATAAAGCTTGACTGGATTTTGAAAGCCCTTTTCCCTCGTGAAAGGCGCGCAACAAAACGACGGCAGCATCAGGTGTTGCATAGTTGCGGTACTTCACTGCTGTGCCTTGCGCCAGCTCCTTCTCCGTGTGAGCAACAACGATATCGTTTACGCCAAGACCGCGCAAATACTCAGTGACAAC
>NZ_JAUBQD010000057.1:0-48144 GCF_036701085.1 Microcoleus sp. Pol7_A1 | reverse complement strand
ACCGAAACATAAACCTATTCATATTCACTCATTTATTTATTATACATCGCTGATGTTATTAAATTTTCATTCCTAAGACTATTATTGGCAGCACCAGCAGTTCGGATTTAGTAGATTTGCCGACAGTAATCGAAGCTTCTCAAACTCTCTCCAGCGAAATCGAGCTAGAGCAATTGCTGACTACTTTGATGCAAGTAGTTGTTAAGAATGCCGGATCACAAACCGGAGCATTAATTTTAAATGAGGAGGGAAATTGGAGAGTTGCCGTCCACTGTACGAATCGTCAAAATTGCCATCTTGACTCTCTGCTAGTTGAAGAGAGTCAAGCAATTCCTCTGAGCTTAATTAATTACGTCAAACGCACAAAAGAAACCTTAGTGTTTGATAATGTCAGCACTCAAACCACGTTTGCTTCTGACTCTTACATCATCCAACAGCAACCCAAGAGTGTTTTATGCACTCCCATTCTCCATCAAGGCAAAGTCATGGGGATTTTGTATATAGAAAATAATGTCACAATCGGAGCATTTACACGCGATCGCGTCGCCATCCTCAACATCCTGTGTTCGCAAGCTGCCATTTCCCTACAGAACGCCCGACTGTATCAGCAATCCCAGGAATATGCCCAAAAACTAGAGCTTTATCTTCACGATCTCAAACAGATGCAGTTGCAATTGGTGCAGGGTGAGAAGATGTCTGCACTCGGAAATTTAGTCGCAGGGGTAGCCCACGAAATTAACAATCCCGTAGGTTTTATTGCCGGCAACTTACAGCCAGCTCAAGAATACCTACAAGATTTGTTCGAGCTAATCGATGTATATCAAGATAGTTTTCCCAAGCCAGGAGCTAAAGTTGAAGAAAAAATCGAGGATATAGACTTAGAGTATTTGCGAGAAGATTTGCCCAAATTGATTAGCTCAATGAAAGAAGGAGTCGATCGCATCCGCAATATCAGTACGAGTTTGAGAACGTTTTCGAGGGCAGATAGCGATCGACCAGTTGCTTTCAATATTCACGACGGACTAGAGAGCACTCTGCTGATTCTCAAGCACCGTTTAAAAGCCAGCGAGTTCCGCCCTGCAATTGAAGTTGTGAAAGAGTATGGTAACTTGCCCCTAGTCAAATGCTTTCCCGGACAGTTGAACCAGGTATTTATGAACGTACTGGCCAATGCCATTGACGCTCTGGAGGAGTCTAATAAGGGGCGCAGTTTTAGTGAAATTAAAGCCCTACCCAATCAAATTACGATTCAAACTGCTCTGAGCGAATCCAACAATCAGGTTTTGATTCGGATTAAGGATAATGGAGTGGGGATGTCGAACTCAGTCCAGGAAAACATCTTTAACCACTTATTCACAACTAAGTCTGTGGGTCAAGGAACTGGATTGGGATTGTCTATAGCCCGCCAAATTGTGGTGGAAAAACATGGAGGTACGTTACTCGTGAATTCTTCCGTGGGACAGGGTTCGGAGTTTGTGATTTCTATTCCGGGGTGAGCAGTTCGTAGTAGCTATTTAGCGCAATTAGCGCCGCCTCGCAACTGCGAGCCGAGTTATTAGAAGAAAGAGGGAACGGGACATGGGAAACGAGCAACCGGCTAGGGGTTCTATTGCTAGGAATTAGCGACTTGGGACTAGGGAAAGAAAGAATATACTGATTCCCTTATCCTCCGCCCGCACCTTATTCGTGATTGAGACAGCGGTTTGCAACCGCCTGCTTTACAAACACTTTTCCCTTTTTTTGTTCCCAGTTTCGACTTAAAAGTTCTCTTGAGATTTTAAGCCTCTACCTTACCGAAATGAAGGCCGCTATCATGCTACTGAGATTGTGGAGTTGAATTTCATAATTTGAAAGTTGAATTTCCGACCTAAAAACTCTATCGCACTTTACGGCTGTTCGATCGGCAATTCTATGATAAACTCGGCTCCGTGGCCCAGTGCAGACACGCAGCTCAGTTTGCCACCGTGTTCTTGAACAACTTTGTAGGAAATTGACAAGCCTAAACCGGTGCCTTTGCCGGCGGGTTTGGTGGTAAAAAAAGCCTCGAATAGCTGCTGGGAAACTTCTTCTGGCATACCGGGGCCGTTGTCAGAAATCCTAATTACAGCATTGGAGTTTTGGACTTCTGTCCTAATTTTAATTTTGCTGCGGTTAGCTTTGACTTCTGGAACTGAATCCCCTTCGTTGTATTCCTCGATCGCGTCGATCGCATTTCCGATCAAATTCATAAATACCTGATTGATTTTCCCCGCATAACACTCAACCAAAGGCAAATTTCCATAGTCCTTAATTACCGCAATTTCCGGATAGTTGCCTCTGGCTTTCAGGCGGCTTTGCAGGATCAGCAGCGTTCCTTCAATCCCTTCGTGCAGGTTAACTTTGCTCATTTGAGAATCATCTTTGCGGGAAAAATTCCTGAGAGATCGCACGATTTCCCGAATGCGATCGGCCCCAACCTGCATCGAAGACATCGCTTTCGGCAAATCTTCTAGCAGAAACTCTAGGTCGATATCCTGAATTTTACCTTTAATTGCTGCCGGCGGCTGCGGGCAGTGCTTCTGGTACATATCGATCAAATTCAGCAAATCTTCCGTGTAGTGGCCGACGTGGACGAGATTGCCGCAGACGCTGCTAACGGGATTGTTAATTTCGTGAGCGACACCAGCTACCATTTGACCGAGAGTAGACATTTTCTCTGTGTGAATTAATAGAGCTTGAGTTTGCTGCAATTCGTGCAAAGTATTTTCTAATTGAAGTTTTTGTTGGGTTAACTCTGTTTGCGATCGCAGCAAAGCTTCTTCACTGCGTTTCTGCTCGGAAATATCAGTAATTAACCCTTCCAAAGCTATTAACTCTCCCGAGTCGGAAAACACCCCCAAACCTTGCTCCCAAACCCATTTTAATTCGCCATTTTTAGAAGTAATTCGGTAATTTAGCTGATAGGGTCGATTTTCTTGCAAGGCAACTTGCACGGCATTCCACAAATTATCGCGATCGTCCGGGTGAGTCAACTCCGAGAGAGAAATTTGCCGAGTGCCGATAAATTCTTCAGGAGAATAGCCTGCTAACTGATAGCAACCTTCGCTGACAAACTCCATACTGCGATCGGCATCGTTGCGAAAACGGTAGGCCATCCCCGGCAAATTGCTCATCAGCGTCGCCAAGGCCCGCTGGCTTTCCCGTAGGGCTTCTTCGGCGTGTTTGCGATCGGTAATATCCGTCATCACCGCCAGCATACAGAGTTCGCCGTCCAAATTAATCAATTCCGCTGACAGCAAACACACCACCACCGATCCCGACTTCATCCGAAACTCGCATTCCTGATTGCGAACAACACCTTGTTCGTGCAAACTTTGTCTAAAATTAACTCGGTCTTGAGACCTTACCCAAATATTTAACCCCGGTACTGTATTCCAGATAGTTTCTTCTAAAGCATAACCAATCATCGACAGAAAACTATCATTAACTTCAATAAAACGACCTTCAGCAAAAGTAGTAATAATCATCGGATCTGGGCTAGAGCGAAAAGCCTTAGAAAACTTTTCTTCCGATAAACTCAACTTTTTAATAGCTTCTTCCAACTGACTTGTCCGCTCTTTAACCCGGCATTCCAATACCTCATTAGCCTGCTTCAGGGCTTCCTCAGCCTGCACCCGATAAGTGATATCGCGCACCACGCCTTGCAGCCCTATTTTGCCGCCGATATCCATAGAAGTTAGCAGCACTTCCGCCGGAAACTCAGAACCATCCAAACGGCAGTGCCGCCAGTCAAAACGGCAATTTCCCGATAGCAGAGCCGTATTAATTCGATCTTGAAAAAGACTCATAGAATCTTGCCCGTCCGGTTGCAACGGCGGGCTGAACTCCGAAGGGTGCTTGCCGCAAAACTCGGACTCAGTGCTGCATCCAAATAACTTTAAAGTAGCCGGATTGCAATCCAAAAAACCCTCTTCGTCTAGCAGCATTACCGCATCAGTCGTCGATTCGTACAAAGTGCGAAACTTTTTTTCCGACGCCTGCAAAGAAGCAATCAACTGCATCTTTTCCTCAGCCGCCCGCTTTTGATCGGTAATATCCTGCATAACTTGAGAAAAGCCCTGCAACTTTCCGCTTTCATCGCGCAAAGGAGTAACAATAATATTCCCCCAAAATCGCGAGCCGTCTTTGCGAAGCCGCCAGCCTTCATTTTCGTATCGACCTTCTGCCACCGCCCCGATTAATTTTTCTTGGGGTTTGCCGATTTCAAGATCTTCTTTCGTGAAAAAACACTCCGAGTTATTGCCAATTATTTCATGAGCTCTGTATCCCAAAATGCGTTCTGCACCCGAATTCCAGCTAGCTACATACCCCTCAGTATCTAACATAAATATAGCATAATCCTTAACGCCTTCAATTATTAAGCGCAGGCGTTCCTCGCTTTCTCGAAGTCCAGATTCTGCCTGCTTGCGCTGGGTGATATCTTCTACAAAACCTTCGTAGTAGAGCAATTTACCTGCTTCATCGCAGACAGCCCGCGCATTTTCAGCGATCCAAATTATTGTTCCGTCTCGGCGATAAATCTGCGACTCAAAATCAGATACGATGCCCTGATCTTGTAAAGCAGAAACAAACTGATCGCGCCGATCGGGATTGACGTAAAGCTGATCGCTGATATCAGTCAGACAACTCATCAATTCTGCTGCGGAATTATATCCGTAGATACGAGCCAAAGCTGGGTTAGCGCTGATGTAGCGACCGGATTCGGTTGTTTGAAAAATGCCCGACACAGCATTTTCAAACATACTGTAATATTTTGCTTCCATTTGGTGCAGTGCCTCCGCGACATTCAGGCATTCTATCGCTTTATTTTCTAATTTTTGATTTCCCACTTGTGAATACCCTGCTCTTGGATGTGAGTTGAATATTTTTGGTCTACCGCCTGTTAAACTTGAGCCGTTAATGAGGCAGAAAGATGCTGTGGCACAGCCGGACACAAATGTGTTTATTCATCTGTCAGACAGGGCTGTTAGTTGTTAGTTGTTGCCGATCGAAGTTTAGTTTATCCGGTCTGTCTTTCTTTGAGCCGTGACTGGCTGTCACAATCAAAGCGCCAAATCGATCGGCCTGCGGTGCAGGTATCGGAAGAAAACCCGCTCGTTGAAATCTCCCTGAAATATATTAGCAGTTGAATACCCTGATATAAATTAGCGGCAAGGCTGTTGTTACAATAAAAATTAGGGACTTCTAGAACCGCAAAAGTCTATTTTTATGATTTGGGGGAGAGTGCGATCGACTCTTACCCAAGACAACTAACCCGCCTGTATGAGCTAAACGCTCCCTGTCCGTGCTGTCAGTCGATTTGAGATTTGAGATTTTAGATTAAAGAATTGACTCCACAGATGAATCTGGGGCTCCCTAATGTCTAAAATTTTTTGGTCTCCACAACTCCTGTCGGAAACTTTTATCGGTCTTTGGGTGCTCTGAGTTACTGTTAAGTATTCTTTCTGATAGATAATACAGCAGACTGCTGGCAGTTGTACGATCGGGGGTTTCTCTGTAAAGTTGGCACAACAATAGGGTAATTGTTGTATCAAAAAATTCATATTCGGCTGCTGCGGGGGGACAAATTCTGTTGCGCTGCTGGCATTTGGGCAAAAATCTGGGTGCAGGTGCGCAAAATTTGGTCGGCAAGTCTGGTAAAATCCCGATCGATTCTCGGTTTGGCCGAAAAGCTCGATCGGGCTAAATTTGACTAGAACTAATAAATGACAGATTCCCCTCTACTAGCAACGCCAGAGTTATCTCCTGCTTCAACCCACACGGCGGATTCTCCTCTGTGGCCGGCCCTGCTGCAACAACTGTTAGACAGACAATCTCTCTCACGCGCCCAAGCAGCCGACTTGATGCAGGGATGGCTAGCAGAATCTATTCCCCCCGTCCTTTCAGGAGCAATTTTAGTGGCCTTCCAAGCCAAAGGCATCTCTGCCCAAGAATTGGCAGGAATGGCTCAGGTATTGCATTCTCAGTCGCTTGCAGGCGAATCCGAGAGCGTTTTCAATCCCAAATCCTCAATCTCCAATCTCCAATTAATTGATACTTGCGGCACTGGCGGCGACGGCGCTTCCACGTTTAACATTTCAACTGCTGTAGCTTTTGTGGCCGCCGCGGGCAAAGTTCGAGTTGCCAAACACGGAAATCGATCGGCATCGAGCAAAGTGGGCTCTGCTGACGTGTTGGAAGCACTCGGAGTCAACCTCAACGCCGATGGCGCGAAGGTAAGAGCTGCGGTAGACGCAGTAGGGATCACCTTTTTATTTGCGCCGGGGTGGCATCCAGCACTTAAGGCTGTAGCGTCGCTCAGGCGCACTTTGAAGGTGCGCACTGTTTTTAACCTTTTAGGGCCCCTTGTCAATCCTATGCGCCCTACAGGGCAGGTAATCGGGGTTTTCGATCCTAGCCTGGTATCAACTATTGCTCAAGCTTTGGGCGAGTTGGGGACTGAGTTAGCTGTAGTCGTTCACGGCAGAGAAAAATTGGACGAGGCGGGTTTGGGTGATGTGACTGATTTGGCGGTTTTGTCGGATGGCAAAGTCGAACTCACTACTTTAGATCCTGAAAAGGTAGGATTGACACCAAGTGCGATCGGCTCGTTAAAAGGCGGAAATGTTGAGGAAAACGCCGAGATTTTGCGGAACGTTTTGCAAGGCAAAGGTACGCGATCACAAATGGATGTTGTAGCTTTGAATGCGTCTTTGGCTTTTCAGGTGGGAGGTGCAATTCCTATGGGTTCTCACGCAGCAGGAGTTTCTCTGGCTAAGGACATTTTATTGAGCGGCGAATCTTGGTTGAAGTTGCAGCAGTTGATTGAGTTTTTGAAATGAAGGAAGAGGGAAGAAGGAAGAAGGAAGAAGGAAGAAGGAAGAGGGAAGAGGGAAGAAGGAAGAAGGAAGAAGGAATAGGGAAGAAGTAAAGAAAAATTTAGAATGCCAAAATCTTCCCGATCTAACCATCTAAAACTCAGCCTTCTGCATTCATACTTTTTCAAGTTGGGAAACTTTTTTCTCTCTTCTCTTCTTATTGGTTAGTAAAAAAAATCCTTCTTCCTTCTTCCTTCTTCCTTCTTCCCTCTTTTTAAGAGCGCGGTCGAAATTCAATCACATCTTGCTTAATCGTTATGTCTTTATTACCAAAAAAATCGTGACCCAACAGTCCGATATCTAGGGATGGCGAGATGGCAACAACTACATTTTGAACTGCCAGACCCCCAGCTTCAATAGAAGTCAGGCGACCGAGGGGAAAAGTAGCCACTCCGTTGGGAGTTTGTGCTTGCACTGTTCCCTGAAGAACAACGCCCAAGGCTTGAGCCATTGCTGGTGTAATTACTGTGCCGCTAGCTCCAGAATCTACCATCATCTCGAACTTTTGTTTGCCGTTAAATGTGACTTCTATGACGGGGATATTAGCCTCTCTGCGTTTGATTTTTGCCTGAAATACTCCAGACTTGGCCGCCGCGGGCGAAGTAGCGGGATTCAATGCTTCGGGGAGAAAACCGCAGACTGATTGGCTGAGGTTGAGGGTTCGGCCTGAGGAGCTGCGCATGAAGCACCCCTCACTTTCTTGAGCCACTGCTCGCGAGGAGTTGGCAAAAGTCCCTACTAAAATTGAACTGCTCAGAGAAATAACTGTTGTTAACACCAGTAACGGTTGGCGCAGGTTTTGAGCGTTCAGTAGATGCTTGTATAAGTTTGAGAGTAAAGGCAAGGGAGATTTGCTAGCCATAGTTTGATTAAACGGTGTAGCTCGATCGTAACAGCGACAACTGCCTTTTGGTATAGATTTGACTTTCCGCCCGCCCTCACAAGCTGCTGGTAGATAAATTGCTGGTCGAGCGGGAGAGAGTAGAAGATGCCGGGGGTGAGGAGTGGGACAATTTGCAATTGTTGCAGCTTTTTGATTACCTGTTGCTTCTGCCTCCGGCATAAGTGCCTTGCTTTGCCGAACTCTTGCACAAATTAAAATAATATTTGTATCTTGCCGGCTAGCATCAAATCTCTGGCAGTGGTAAGAATTAAACCAAACGAAAGTAATTAAGGATGCCATGTCACTTTCAACTGCACAACCCGCTCTCCTAGTCCTGGCTGACGGTACTGCTTACCGCGGCTGGTCCTTTGGCGCTAACGCTACCGTCGTCGGGGAGGTAGTATTCAATACCGGAATGACGGGCTACCAAGAAGTCTTGACAGATCCCAGCTATTGTGGGCAAATTGTAACTTTTACTTATCCAGAATTGGGCAATACCGGGGTAAATCTCGAAGACGAAGAATCTTCGCGCCCGCAAATTCGAGGTGCGATCGCCCGGAACGTATGCAGCCGCCCCAGCAACTGGCGCTGTTCGCAATCTCTGCAAGACTACCTGAAACAGTACGATATCCCCGGAATTTACGGCATCGACACCCGGGCCCTGACTCGCAAAATTCGCACGGTGGGAGCGATCAACGGTGGCATTTCGACCGCGATTCTCGACCAGGCTGAGCTTTTGGAGCAAGTGCAAGATGCCCCCAGCATGGACGGGCTGAATCTGGTTCAGGAAGTCAGCACCCGCAAGGTTTACGAGTGGTCTGAAGCCACGGACTCGGTTTGGGAGTTCAGTCCTACAGTCAAACCTGCTAGCGGCGAAATGTGGACGGTGGTGGCGCTAGACTTTGGGATCAAGCGCAACATCCTGCGGCGTCTGGCGAGTTACGGGTGTCGGGTCATCGTTGTACCGGCTGACACGTCGCCAGAGGAAATCCTCAAATACAACCCGGACGGCATTTTTCTGTCCAATGGCCCCGGAGATCCGGCGGCGGTAACGGAAGGGATCGCGACTGCGAAAGCTTTGTTAAAGTCGGACAAACCCGTATTCGGCATCTGCATGGGACACCAGATTTTGGGACTTTCCTTGGGTGCAGAAACTTTTAAACTTAAGTTCGGGCACCGGGGATTGAATCATCCAGCGGGTTTAACTCAGCAAGTAGAAATTACTAGCCAAAATCATGGTTTTGCGATCGACCCCGATTCCCTAGTCCCGGAAGTAGAAATTACTCATCTCAATTTGAACGATCGCACCGTAGCCGGATTGAAGCACAAAACTCTGCCGCTGTTCTCAGTCCAGTACCACCCAGAAGCCAGTCCCGGCCCGCACGACGCTGACTATTTGTTCGATCGATTCGTGCAGTCAATGCGAGACAATCAGAAAGTAGCCAGCAGAAAGTAGTCCTTAGTCAGCAGTCATCAGTCAGCAGTCAGCAGTCCGCTAATGACTGCTGCCTCAAAAAAAAACTCAAAACCGCTGACTAAAAAAACTGTAGACAAAAGACCAAAAAACTCCTATAATGAAGCCTCGACTTTAAGCCATATCTAGCTAGGAGGGTGTCATTCCTGAGTCATTGACCCTGACCGTTAGCCTCAGAGGCACTCGCGAAGTCAAGAATAACTATCAGTTATTTCGCTTGACTGGCCTGCTGGACGCTTTTTCTGAGGCAACTTTTCGGAAGGTACTGAGCAAATGTATTGACGAGGGCCCAAAACACGTAATTTTGGACTTGTCTCAGATAGACTTTGTGGATAGTTCAGGCTTGGGTGCACTTGTGCAACTTGTCAAAAAAGCCCAAACCTTGGAGGGGACATTGCAAATTGTCTCAAATCCCCGCGTAACTCAGACTGTTAAACTGGTTCGCTTAGAGAAGTTTTTGTCTTTGCAGCCTTCGGTTGATGAGGCGGTAAAAAACGTCAAGGATGCTTGACGCCAAAGTGGATTAAATTAGCTATCCGGTTCTCAACGCTGGATAGCAAATTTTTATTGTTGTGCTGGTAAAGCAATACCGATTTTCCCAGAAGCTGCGACAAGTCTTGCCGCTATCTCCCCCTATGCTTTGAACTCCGGTGGCAGGGCAGTAAAATATGTGTTGCAAAAATGCGGAAAAATGGTATAAGAAGTAGAGCATCCCGATGAGTGTAAAAAGCCTTTTTTAGGACTGCGAGCGTCGCGCAAAGCTTTGCCTGTATATCTCGCTTCGTGCTCTGAGAGCGAACACTCCTGTGAAAGCTATAATTGCTGAAGTGACGAAAGACGAAATAAGTCAGTGACTAGAAAAACCAAGCTGTGCGGAAGTTTTATTTAAAAAAGTATGTTGCCGATCGCAGATGACGGGCTCAAACTGAGTCTGACGGATATCAGTTTAAATCGAGTGCATCCTGCGAGGGCTACACCAGCAGAAATAGAAAGAATTTCGCCCGCAGCCTGGGCATATTTGGGGGATGCAGTATACGAACTCTACATTCGGAGTTTGTATTTAATGCCGCCCAGAAGATTGCAAGCTTATCATGAATTGGTGGTGGGGCAAGTACGAGCCGAAACTCAAGCGCGTCACTTGCGATCGATCTCTCCTTACTTGAACAGTACAGAATTAGCAATTGTCAAGCGCGGCCGCAATGCCGCATCGGCCCGTTCTAAGCGAGCAGATCCAGAAATATACCAACAAGCCAGCAGCTTAGAAACTTTGATCGGATATTTGTACCTCACCGATCCCGAAAGATTGACCGAGATTCTGGCACTTTTAGAACTTGAGAATGAAATGATTTAGCAGTTAAGAGTTGGGAATGAGGAGGGATTAATTAACAACCCTTGCACGGCGACAAACCTAAAACTGCAAAAATCTCGATCGGGCGAACAGGATTTATCAGCCATTAATTAGCAACTTTAGCACAGCAAAATCCTTGCTCCCTCCCCACCCAATCTAAAATCTCACAGCCCCAAGATTGAACCGTCAATTCTTCAATTTTTCAATCGATGCTTCCTCCCCAGCCAATCTAAAATCTCACAGCCCCAAACAAGATTGCTCCGTCAATTCTTCAATCGAAAATCAAAAATCGAAAATCAAAAATCGTTTTGACTGCCACAAAAAACCCATGAGAAAATTTACCAAACCAAGCTCCTCGCGCTCAAATTCCGATAGCAAGCCATTCAAAAGCGAAGGCCGCCGTCAGGACTCACAACCGTCCTCTCCCCGCTTTGAACGCAAGCCCCGTCCCGATACTCGCGGAGTAGATGCGCCTCAAAAGCGATCGACCTTCTCCCCCCAATCCCGAGAAATGCCCGTGAGAGCAATTTTCAAACGGAGAGCCAATTCCGACAGCCAACCGGAAATTCGCAGAAATAATCATTTCAAAGACAGAGACAGCAGCCCCCAGGAATCCCGGGGCAATTATTACCAAGACAGAGACAGAGACAGAGACAGCAGCCCGCAGCCGGTTCGCAACAATTTCCGAGACAGAGACAGCAGCCCGCAGCCAGTTCGCAACAATTTCCGAGACAGAGACAACAGCCCGCAGCCGGTTCGCAACAATTTCCGAGACAGAGACAGCAGCCCGCAGCCGGTTCGCAACAATTTCCGAGACAGAGACAGCAGCCCGCAGGAATCCCGGGGCAATTATTACAAAGACAGAGATAGAGACAGCAGCCCGCAGGAATCCCGGGGCAATTATTACAAAGACAAAGACAGAGACAGAGACAGAGACAGCAGCCCGCAGGAATTCCGGGGCAACCATTTCAGAGACAGAGACAAAGACAGAGACACTCGCCCTGTTGACACTGCCTCAAATACAGTCGTGCAACCAGACGCAGACACAGACGACATGATTTACGGTCGCCATGCGGTGCAAGCAGCTTTAGAAACAAACCAAGTCCTCAACCGGATCTGGGTTGTCCCGCACCTGCGGTACGATCCCCGCTTTCACAGCTTGCTAACCGAAGCCAAGGCTAACGGCAGCATCATTGATGAAGTTGACGATTTGCGCCTCGACTACATCACGCGCAAAGCCAACCACCAAGGCGTAGCGGCTCAAGTATCAGCTTACGAATACCTGGATTTGAGCGAACTGATCGCAAACGCTAAGTCTGCTTGCGAAGATCCAGTAATTGTGGTGGCAGAAGGACTCAACGACCCCCACAATCTAGGGGCGATCATTCGCACCGCAGAAGCATTGGGAGCTCAGGGCATGGTGATTCCGCAGCGGCGGGCTGTTGGGATTACCTCGGCAGTGAGAAAAGTGGCCGCAGGGGCATTGGAAAGCCTGCCAGTGGCGAGGGTTGTCAATCTTAACCGGGCGCTGGAAGAATTGAAAGAGGCTGGATTCTGGATTTATGGCACTGCCGCAGGCGTGGGTGACTCGGTAGAGACAATCAAGTTCTCTGGGCCCACTGTTTTAGTTGTGGGCGGTGAAGCTGACGGTTTGAGCCTTTTGATACAGCGCGGCTGTGACGGATTAGTTTCAATTCCTTTAAGGGGGAAGACTCCTAGCCTCAATGTCTCGGTAGCAACGGGGATGGCTTTATACGAAATTTACCGCCAGCGCGGGCCCAAAAAGTTTCACGTACACTGATCGTAAAGGTGCTTGAAAAAAAGAGCACAACAGAGTAGTTTATTGTGGGTGCCGCCCAGAATTGAGCGGCAGCACACCTTGAACAAGTAAGGAGAGCCGATCGGCTTTCGTTACGGACAGGCGAAAGTACAAGGGGCTTTCCCTCTACGTTCAAACAGGAATTCAATACCAATCTATTTAGATATCAGCTTTAAATAGGTTTGGATAGGTTCTTGGTAGCAGTCGTCAGCCACGTGTAAATAACGAAAGCCTAGGCGTGTTCGCAGCACCCTGAAAACACCGTCAAATACGTTAGAAAAGCACATGAAAGAATTCTTGATTAGCTTGCTCAATTTTTTCGGATTGGCTTGGTGGGTTGAAGTGAAAACTTCAGCGCCGCGGTGCATTTACTATTTTGGGCCGTTTTTGACGGCTCCAGAAGCGGAAGCTGCAAAAGCAGGATATGTAGAAGACATAGAAAATGAAGGGGCAGAAGGTCTTCGTGTTTCAATTCTTCGCTGCAAACCTGTTACTTTGACGGTTGCAGATGATTTGGGAAAGCTGACTGAGGGAGGGCTGTGGCCTGTTTTGAGCGGTCAGTAGAAGCAGGGGAAATTTTGAGTTTTGAGTTGTAAATTAAAATCCGGTAACTGCGGAATTATACATTGCTTGCGAGCGCTGATAGCGAGCGGGAAGCTCGCACTGCACTCGGAAATTTATGATTCGCAGGTAAACGGCAACGATATAAATTCAAAATTCTTGACTGTTGGGTGATTAATTGCTGCTGACAAACTCCAAACTTAAGACTAGCAATTACCAACTGCTTGGGGGAATTTCTCAATCCAACGATCGATGTCTGCGAGTACCCGATCGGGAATTTCCCAAGGGAACAAGTGGGCTGTATTTGGATAGCACTGCCACTGACAATTGTGAAGGTGGCGGGCTGTTTCTAAACTCGATGCCGAGGTGATGTGCCGATCGCCCTCTCCGGCCAACACCAAGCTCGGACATTGAATGTCGTCGAGGTGGATCAGTCGATCGTATCCAGCCCTCAGAGCGGTATTTAACGCCTTGGTGGCCGTGTTGGAAGTTTTGAGGTAGGCGGGGGTACCTGCCTGTGCTAAGTAGCGGTAAGGGGTGGCTTTCTGCTGCTGTATCAAGTAGCGAAAGAGCGATCGCCTACCAAAAGTATCAATATTCCACTGCCAACCGGGTATCGCCCAATTGATAATTCCGGCTAAACCGGTGTAAAGGTTATCTTGCCAAGAGATGGGAGGGTGACTTCCTCGCGGTTTGGCTGCGGATGCAAGTAGAATCAAACCCGTGACTCGCTGGGGATATTTCATGGCTAATTCCAGGGCTAAAATCCCTCCCAAAGACCATCCGATCACCAAACACCGATCGACTCCCAATCGGTCTAAAAGTGCTTCTAAATCGAGGAGGTGGTCGGTCATTTCAAAGAAAGTTGAGGTGCGGCTGTTGCCATATCCGCGCAAGTCTGGTGCGATCGTCTGGAACCGCTTTGATAAGTGTTCTGTAAAGACGGACATACAATCGCCGGAACCTGGATGGCCGTGCAAGCAGAGAATCGGAAACCCTTTGCCTTTGACGGAAACACTGAGTTTTTGATGCGGCATTTTTTAACTGTTTGGGCGGTGCGTTTTCCCCAGCTATAAATTTTATATTCCAGCCGTTAAAAGCTGGGGTTTCGGACAATGTAATCGGCAATTTTAGAAATAGACTGGCGCATTTGTAGATCGCTGCTGCGGCTGTCAATCACAGTCATCACATAGGCCTCGTCGTCAATGCTCATGGCTAAAGTTGTGCCGAGTACCCAGGAATTTTGGCCTGTTTTTTCCCCCAACCACTGAGCTTTAGTTCCTTGCAAGGCGGCAAATCCCAGAGCGCGATCGTACTGGCGGTTGAGAGTTTCTATTAACAGTTTAGCACCGGGTGTTTCGCCGTTGTAAATTTGCACCATCATTTCGGTGAGTTCGTTAGCTGTCACGCGGTTGCGACCAGAACCGGGGTTGGTGGGCATAGTTTTTTCCCCCATTAATTTGAAGTTGACGCGGGTGACTTCGTAGCCGCGATTATCTAAGAATTGATTGATGTAATCCGAGCCCAAATAATCGATCAGTTGATTGGTGGCTATATTGCTGCTGCGATAGATCATTTCTTCTAACAGTAGCTGTAGCGGGTAATTGCGATTGGACGTAATCTTCGCCGATGAGTCTTCGGTGAAATTACCGCGACTGACAAATACTTCCTGGTTCAGACTAATTTTTTCTTTTTCGACTTTTTGCATCAGGGCGACAGCAATCGGCAATTTTATTAAGCTGGCCGGACTGACCGGAGGCACATCGCCCCGCAGGTGCACGCACTCTCTAGAAAGGTGGCAAATGCCGATCGAAGCTTGCCCAGACAAACCGCTTTCCCGGGCAACCGCAGCCAAAAAATTAGATTTTGCTTGCTGCACTTGAGAGGTTGCTACCGTTAAATTTTCCCGGTATTCTTGAGTTTTTGAGGCAGTGAGAGAAGCTAAAAATGAATTTTGAGGAACTTCCTGCAAGTTGTTGAGGGCCTGATGCCACAAAAATTGAGTTTGCTGCGAAGATTCGATCGACTGATTTTGCTCGCGTTTAGTTTCTACGGCTCGGTTGGCTAAACGGACTGCTTGCTGTAAGTTGTCGTTAGCCCTCTGTTCTACTAATATTTGAGCTTCCACCGCCTGCAACTGCTGTAGGACTTGTTCTTGAGGATTTGTGGCGACGGGAACTAAGCGGGATAGCAGGGTTGGTTCTGGGGAGGGAGAGGGGGGCTGTTCTAATTCGCTGACGAGCCGGTCGCGAATTTTGTAGAGTTCGTCTAAGGAACGCGGGTTAGATGATTGAGAGAATGAACTTGCAATTGTTAACATCTGAACCAGTCCGATGCCAGCTACTACTGCCAAAGTCTTGTTAGCGATCGACAAAAAAGGCCTGATCCCTCGCATATTTAACATCCTCAACACAACCAAATTCTATATAAGCAGCTATTGTTACATCAGTCAAACGGTTTAAGATTTTAGATAGGAGAACAAATCTAAAATCTAAAATCTAAAATCTAAAATCTAAAATCGTTTGATTGCGGCACTGCGCTAAGATAACCAAAATAAAGGGAGCGATCGCACGAAGCTAATCAACCCCCTCTAAACATTGCGAACTATCTACTTTCTGCGCCGCCGTCGCCAGTCAGCACCCAACCGCTTGAGGTAATCCCAGCCGCGTTGGGGCCAGACATGATCGCTACCGATTTTTTCGGCAATCCAGCGAGCTACTTTCGGGCCTGTCCAGTCTCCGCCGTCGGGGGCAGATCCTTGCAGCGCTTGTCGCAGTTCTTCTTGCTGTTCAGGATTCAGCAAGGATTTCGCAGGAGGGGGCTGGCGGTCTCCGCTGCGGTTCCTAACAGAGTTAGGGCCTTCTCGGTTATAGCGCTGGACAATTTCTTTGGCGTAGTCGTAGTTGAGACCTACGACTTGGGCTGCTTGTTTGATAGTCCAATTTCGGGAAACTAAGAGCAGCAAGTGCCAGCGGCGCGACTCTGTGGTGTTTTGTGCCTGCCGGTAGCGAAGTTTGAGTTCCTCTGCCGTCAGGTGGGATTCTAAGTGAGCTTTAGGTGGCATTCCTCCAACGGGGCATCGGGAACTTCTTACCATATATCTTTGGTTTTGGGGATAATTCCGGATGAAATTGTTTTCCTGGGGATCGTGGGGGCAAATACCTAGCTTTTTTTGCTGCTGATGCACGCAGATAGATGCAGGTGAGGAAGCACTGCTGTTTTTTTGCAGGTGCGCCTAACCAAAGACCTCGGCGTGGCGGTGAGCGTTCCGAGCTTTTTTGTGAACGCCAGATTTCCGATCGGCTTTTTGACCCGTGGCACAATGGGCGTGGATGCGAAAAGCTCGATCTTTTCTGTAATTACGCTGCAGCCATTAATTCACTCGGATAACTGATAACTTTTCCTAATTTTTGGCTAAAGTAGTGCACTTCATTATCGGGGGATAATTCTTTTTGAAGTTGCAGCCACAAGCTAATATTTTGTTGCTCATAAGTCAATACGGTTCAGTTAAGCCCGATCCTCGCTAGCCCCCCAAACCAAGGAGGCAACAAGAACTCGATCTTGCATCCCCCCAACGATTGGGGGTATACGAGGGGGATCTGCGGGCAATAAACAGTTTGACCAAAGCGTATTGGCTAATAAGTTTCTATTTCTTATTCAGTTTTTTCAGGGCTATCAGGGGGGTAATCCAAGTTGAAATCCGCTTGATATCTAAATATGCTTTTAAACCATGGATTAATTGTATCTAGCGAAAGGGGTAAGAGTTCAGGAGCAATCTTGCCAATATTATCTGGTTATATTCCCCATAAAGAGTAGCAGCAATAATCGGGAAAAAGTTTTTTTTGATATTTTTTTTCGCTAAATTATTGGTTGCGTCGAATATAACATGGGTGAGAAATTTTAAATTTTGGAAAGGGCTAATTTGCTTTTAGATTTGAGATTAAAGAATTCGGAATGGGTGATTTTATAAGGATTTTAATCTTGCATACACAGTTGTGGAAGCAGAACTTAATTATGTAGGCTGCGCATTGCGCGCCTTACCCTTATAATTAACACGTCAAACCACTACTTTTTACCTAAGTCCTAATCCAGTTGCATTCTTTTTTTTTTAAATATTAGGTAAAAAGCTCTAGTGCTATTTTTTGTCTGGTGCGATTTTGAGAATTTAATCTATTGTATGTAAAAGGGTCGATCGCGCGATCGAACAAAGCCACAAAAATAGCGGACTTTGCCGAATAGCTGTAAGTGCGTGCAATTGCCAGTTATATTAACTGTATTGTCTCAAAGTAGAAATGATAAAGGTACGAGCATGGCATCCATCCGCGAGTTGCACCGACAACTGGTCAATAAAGAACGCTCGGCTGTGGAAATTACTCAAGAAGCATTAGACCGAATTACCCAGCTAGAGCCGAAGTTGAAAAGCTTTCTGTGCGTGACAGCAGACAGCGCATTGGCGCAGGCCCACAAAGTGGATGCCCAAATCGCAGCCGGAGAGCAAATTGGCCTGTTGGCCGGCATCCCGATCGCCGTTAAAGACAATATGTGTACCGAGGGCGTTCCCACAACCTGCGCCTCTCGAATTTTGGAGAATTTTGTGCCTCCCTACGATGCAACCGTCGTCTCGAAACTCCAAGCAGCCGGTGCGGTGATTGTGGGTAAGGCGAATATGGACGAGTTTGCAATGGGGAGCTCGACAGAAACTTCGGCCTATCAAGTTACCGCGAATCCTTGGGACTTGGAGCGCGTGCCCGGAGGGTCTTCTGGCGGTTCTGCCGCAGCGGTAGCCGCCGAAGAATGTGTCGTGAGTTTGGGTTCGGATACAGGCGGCTCAATCCGCCAACCTGCTGCTTTTTGCGGTTTGGTGGGGCTGAAACCGACTTATGGATTGGTTTCTCGCTACGGTTTGGTCGCCTATGCTTCTTCTCTCGATCAAATCGGGCCGTTTGGCCGGACTGTTGAGGATGCGGCGATTTTGTTGGGGGCGATCGCGGGTTACGATCCGAGAGATTCGACGAGTCTTAATGTCCCAATTCCTGACTACGCCCAAGCTTTAAGACCCAGTTTGCGACCGAAGGGTCAGATTAGAATTGGTGTAATTAAAGAAACTTTTGGTGTCGGGTTGGACTCGGGGGTTAAAGACGCTGTTACTAAGGCGATCGAGCAATTTCAACAATTGGGCGCAGAAATTCAAGTCATTTCTTGTCCCCGGTTCCGCTACGGTTTGCCCACTTACTACATTATTGCTCCCTCGGAAGCTTCGGCAAATTTGGCGCGATATGATGGAGTCAAATACGGTTTTCGGTCTCCAGACTCCGATAATCTTTTGGATATGTATGCCAAAACTCGCTCTCAAGGGTTCGGTGCGGAAGTTAAACGCCGGATTGCGATCGGTACTTACGTGTTGTCTGCTGGATATTACGACGCCTATTATCTAAAAGCTCAAAAAGTTCGGACTTTGATTAAAGAAGACTTTGAAAAAGCTTTTTCTCAAGTTGATGTTTTAGTCTGTCCCACTGCTCCTACTACCGCATTTAAGGCAGGGGAAAAATTTAATGACCCCCTGAGTATGTATTTGTCAGATTTGATGACTATTCCGGTGAATCTTGCTGGTTTACCAGCTTTGAGTTTGCCCTGCGGATTTGATGATAAAGGACTGCCAGTGGGTATACAACTAATTGGTAATGTTTTGCAAGAATCTCGGCTGTTTCAAGTGGCTCACGCTTACGAACAGTCTACGAATTGGCACTTGCACCACCCTGAATTGCATTAATTTTTGAAATTCGGCGGAATGCTGCGGCGGAAGTTAGTAATCGATCTTGGCTAATTGTCTGAATTAATCATTTGCCATTAGCTTTTGAGCGATCTCTAATTTTCCGCGTGCTCTATCTATGAACAAGTTGCTAGTATTCCTTTTGTCTAAATCGCTAATAGCTTTTGGGATAGTTTTGGCCGTTGCTTATTCTGCTGCTTGTGTATTCCTATTTGTAGCACAAGGTAAGTTTATCTTTTTTCCCGCGCGGGCGATCGAAACTACGCCAGATGATTTTCAGTTGAAATATCAAGATGTCTGGCTGCCAATTTCAACTAAAACAGGCGCGGTGGAAAGCGTGCACGGGTGGTGGATTCCTGCCTCGGAAAATCCCCCCAGCCCCCCCTTAGCAAGGGGTGGAGCCAGAAAGGGAGAGGCTGTTCCCTCTGTTAACACCGGAGACTCGGATACCCCCCCCAGCCCCCCCTTGCCAAGGGGGGGAGCTAGAGGAGTCGGAACGTCCCCGCAAAGTGAGAGACCGGCAGTCGCTCGGGTTCCCCCCCTTAACAAGGGGGGGTTAGGGGGGGTAGTTTTGTACCTGCACGGCAATGCTTCAAATGTGGGATCAAATGTCGAACACGCTCATCGATTTCATCGATTAGGTTTGTCGGTATTTGTGATGGATTATCGCGGTTATGGAAAAAGCCAGGGCGATTTTCCGAGTGAATCTCAGGTTTATGAGGATGCTCAACTTGCTTGGGATTATTTGGTGAAACAGCGGGGGATTAACCCGAATCAAATTTATATCTACGGTCATTCTTTGGGAGGGGCGATCGCGATCGATCTAGCCGTGCGTCACCCGGAGGCGGCGGGGTTAATCGTAGAAGGCTCTTTTACTTCGACACGGGCGATGGTGAATTTCCAAAAAGGGCTGTTTTGGATGTTTCCGATCGATGTTTTGCTGACACAGCGGTTTGATTCTCTTTCAAAAGTCGATCGCCTGCAAATGCCCGTACTGTTTATTCACGGGGCTGCTGACAATGTAGTTCCAGTGGAAATGAGCAAAAAAATGTTTGATGCAGCACCTGAACCCAAACAGCTTTACATAGTTCCTGATGGAGGTCACACTAATGTGGCACAGATCGGCGGCGCAGAATATCTGCAAATAGTGAGCCAATTTTTAGGTTCTTCAAACTAGATAAAAACTGTTGGCGGTAACAGGTTCAGTTGAATATCTGTACCGCCTGCTCGCACTTCTTTCTAAGAGTACATATCTGAAATAGAGCATTGATCGCGATGATAATGCTTAGTAGAACCTTAATACATTAAGCCACCAGTCATTCAAGGCATAGCAGTAATTACAGTAATTGTTCGTGCTGATCGCTTGTTCTTTCTTAACTTCGCAGCCTCGCCGAGATATTTTTTGGTTTGGCATCCGGGCGCCGCAAAGATTGGCATCTGTGAGATTAGCTTTGTTCAATCTCGCATCCCTCAAGTCGGCAGATCTCAGGTCTGCACCGCTGAGATTTGCACCGCTTAAATCGGCTTCTTTGAGGTCTGCACCGGTGAGATTTGCACCGCTTAAATCGGCATTTCTCAGATCGGTTCGACTGAGTTTGGCGGCGCTCAAATTACTGCATTTTAAGTTAGCCAACTGGAGAGATGCGTCTCGAAGAAAACTCTCGCTGAGGTTGGCATTTTCTAAGTTGGCTCCCCTGATGTCGGCCCTGCTCATGTCGGCTTTGCTGAGGTCGGCGTCGGCCAAAAAGGCGTTTCTCATGTTGGCGTTGTTTAAATTAGCTTCCATTAAGTCAGCCGCAGTCAAGTCGGCATCAACTAAGTCGGCCCTGCTGAGAGTGGCGCGGCTCAAGGAAGCGCCAAACAAATCTGCACGGCTCAAGGAAGCGCCAAATAAGTCGCATCCGGGACATCCTCTTGTTTCTAGCAGCCGCTTGACTAGAGACAGATTTTGAGCTTGTAAGGGAAGTGCGGCGCAAAATGGGAGTAGCAGTATTGCTGCAGCGAGAATTTTCAGGTTGATTTTGGTCATAGTCTGGGTAAGTCCTGTAACTGCCTTTCATCACCGATTTGTCTGCTGGACTTACACGCGGGGCACTAAAAACTCAGTTTCCTCGTTAATTCCTCGCTGTCAAACCCAATATTCTTAGCAGAAACCGGGTTTTTTGCGCAAGTCCTAATTTAGTGGATTGACGCGGCTCGACGGTATAAGGTTCGATCGCGCTCGCGCTTACGGATATTACCTACGCCTTGGGGATGAGATCGCGCACTTCCAGGCTCCCTTCCAGCTTCCCACGGCAGAAAGCCGGCGCTGAATGCCAGGGATTCTGGAGCTTGCGACGGCTGCAGCAAGTGGCTGGCTCCGACAGCGGATAAGTATTTGTACTCAATGCAGTTGGATTGTGCTGGGTAGGGCGATCGTTCTCCGTACAGGCGATCGGTAAATAAGCCAATTGGCTTAGACTTTTAAGACTTATTGCTGATGCGTTGCCTTTTGTAAAAAAGATAGCATTCTGGTGTGACCCCCGAAATAATACCGAGCCAAGAAGTATCAAAAAAATACCGCGTGTCTCGGCGGGTGATAAAATTGGGTACAGCTAACACTTTCAGACGAGGAAAATAGATGTCGAACAGCATAGATCAACTTGCAGAAGGCGGCAGGGGGATCAAACTCATGTGGCAGGTTGCAGACGAGCTAAGTTACACACGGACTCTCGACGGTCGAAATTGTTTGTCCCTGAGCAAAAGTTACGAAGTAGAAGGTCGCAATCGATCGCAAAATATAAAAAATGCTAGCATTTTAGATGAGTTAATGAATTGCTTAAATACCTGGGATTGGCAGAATGAAATACAGCAGGAACAAGAACTGCATGACAGTTGTGTTCAACACATTAGCCTGCAAGTCAACACAGATGTGAATGCTTTAACTCTAGTTTTGGAGTGGTTTGAGCAGTTGAAAGATTTATCGATACCTAATGAGGTTTGGTGGAAGTTTCAGTTAGCTTTGGCTGAAGGTTTCACTAATGCAGTTCGCCACGCTCACAAAAATCTGCCAGTTGAAACTCCTGTTCAACTGGAAATTATGGTGTTTAAGGGACGGTTGGAACTCAAAATTTTAGATTGTGGCCCGTATTTTGATTTTGATGCTAAGCTGAAGGAAACTATCGCAGCAGATAGAAAACGCTGCTCGGATTTAGAGGTTTTGAACCATCCTTGCTTAATGCCTAGCAGACCGAAAACTTGGGAACTGTCTCAGTTTATAATTGCTCGATAGCTTTGGAGTGAGAGACAATTAACAGACTGCCACGGTTGAAAATGTCTTATGCTAAAAACGCTGTTAGGGGACGAGTGACGGGTTTTGTCTCCCTGTGCGTGAGGGGTTTTGAATACTTCCGACCTGCTGCGGCTTTGCTTAAAAGCTATGGGCTTGGGTGATTCTCTAGCGGTTCGAGAGCAACCGGTGCCTCTGTCGAATTAAACATTAAAAACTCAAAATTAAAAGTTCAAAATTATTCACACTAATTTGGGATTTTTTAATTTATCATAGTATCTGGTTGCTCACCAATTACTAATGATTTCCAAAGAAACTTTATTTGTTCTGTCTCTATTTCCCTACTTGGGATTTCTCTGGTTTTTGACTCGATCGGGAAAAACACCCCGTTTAGCTCTGATGGGATTTTACGGCACTCTGGTTTTTGTGGCTGTGACTATTCCCGCCGCAATTTACGCAAAAGTTGCCTACAACGAGTCGCTAGCAAATGTCGATTGGCTGCACGGTTCTGCGGAATTATTCTTAACAATTGCCAATATTTTAGTAGTTTTAGGCTTTAGGGAAGCGGTGATTAAAGCCAAAGCATCCTCACAGAATGGCGGCGGGGAGCAAGAGTGTCTTCTAGATGGGGGAGAATAGCCGGGATCGTCTCAGCTTTGTATTTACTCTCCGCAGAAATGCTCCCGAATAGCCGCAGTTAACAGTTAAATGTTGACATACCAGTTGGTGCTCCGCCAAGCTGCAAAATTTTAGGAAAGCATTAGAATATATGGAAACTCACATCAAGCACTTCTAGTGTCATCGCCTTGGTTTCTTGCCACAGGCTCAACCTGAGAGCCGAGATTTTGGGTTTAGAAAGCCAGTTTCTCAGGTATTATCGAGAATGGTGCTCTGGGCGTGAGTGGAAACAGACTACCATGTTGCTAAGTTTAGCTGTGGTGGGAATCTCCAGGCCGGAAAAAAGATGAGCTATTGCCTCAATCCCCATTGCCAAAAGCCGCAAAATGCTGACTCAAGCAATTTTTGTCTGGCGTGCGGCTCTAAATTGCTACTGAAAGAGCGTTACCGCGCCATTCAACCTATCGGTGAAGGAACATTTGGCAGAACTTTTTTAGCTGTCGATGAAGATAGGTTGAAAACTCGCTGCGCAATCAAACAATTTTTCCCCCAAGTTCAAGAGAAGGAAGAATTAGAAAAGGCAACTGCACTGTTCAAACAAGAAGCTCATCGGCTGCACGAACTCGGAGAGCACCCGCAGATTCCAAGTTTGCTGGCTTCTTTTGAACAAGCCAAACGTCTGTATCTTGTGGAAGAGTTAATCGAGGGAAATAATTTGTTTCAGGAGTTGCAGCAGCGGGGTGCTTTTAGCGAGGAACAGATTTGGGAATTGTTGATCAATTTGTTGCCTGTTTTGCAATTTGTTCACGAGCAGCAGGTGATTCATCGCGATATTAAGCCGGAAAATATTGTGCGGAGAACTCCCCAAACCTTGTGGGCTGTGGCGGGATATGGCAGCTCGACTACTGGTAAAGAAAAAGGAGGGGCAACTTTACCTCAATCTTCTGCTGGTATAGAAGGGATAATTGTTGCTGAATCCCATGCTGTACAGGGGAAGGCGAGGGGGGGTCAGTTTGTGCTAGTAGATTTTGGAGTTGCTAAGCACATTACCGGCATTTCTGAGGCGAAAACAGGGACGATAACTGGAACTGCTGGCTATGCGCCGATCGAACAAATTCGCAGCGGCAAAGCGTATCCGGCGAGCGACCTTTACAGTTTGGGCGTTACCTGCATTCACCTGCTAACTGGGGCGGTACTGAATGATTTGTTCGATGCTTTGGAATGCAAATGGATTTGGCGATCGCACTTGGCGCAAAAAGGCATAAAAGTCAGCCAAAAATTAGCAACTATTTTGAATAAATTGCTCAAAGATTCGGTAAAAGATCGATATCAGTCCGCTGGTGAAGTGCTGCAAGACTTGGTAAAATTTGGGCAATATCCCCGCTCTCAAATTTCTTATAATTATCGAACCAAAATAGCTATAAATTCGCCCTTAACTAACTCGCAGCCAAATACAGCAACCGCCGTATCGGCCGCGCCGGCCCAAAATATTCATGTTGCGCCATCCGCTAGCAATCCGAAATTATTGTCTCCTAACTGGCAGTGCGCGCGCATTCTCCACGGTCATTCAGACTCGGTTAATGCTGTTGTTATTAATCCTCAAGGCAATATTCTCGCGAGCGCCAGCGACGATAAAACAATTAAGCTGTGGAACCTGCAAACAGGTGAATTCCTCCATACTTTTTTCGGCCATTCCGCTAGGGTTGATGCTGTGGCAATCAGCCCAGATGGGAGAATGATGGTTAGCGGCAGTTTTGACAGAAAAGTCATTGAGTGGAAGCTGGATAAAAAGGCGATGATTCGCGAATTTTACAGCGATTTTGGTTCGCCGTACAGTCACCGCTACGGCTCCGTGTACTCGGTGGCTTTTAGTTGCGACTCTGGAGCGATTGCGAGTGCTAGCGGCGACCAGAGTATTAAATTGTGGAACCAGCGCAACGGAGCATTGGTTCAAAAACTGTCGGGACATTCTGACAAGGTTTTATCTGTTAGTTTTCGCCCTCAAAGTATGATGCTTGCCAGCGGCAGTGCTGACAAAACTATCAAGATGTGGCTTGTAGGTATTGGGGAGAGTGTACGGACTTTTGTCGGTCATTCAGATTGGGTTTATGCGATCGCATTTAGTCAAGACGGCAAGACGATTGTCAGTGGAAGTGCCGACGCTACTGTTAAATTGTGGAATGCCGATACAGGGGAATTGATTAATACTTTGAGGGGGCATTCTGATGCGGTGATTTCGGTGGCGATTAGTCCCGATCGCGAAACTATGGCTAGTGGCAGTCGAGATGGTACGGTTAAACTCTGGAACCTGGAAACAGGAGAATGTTTGTGCTCTCTTGCTGGGTGCAATCCGGTGGCTTTTAGTCCTGACGGTCAAACTTTAGTCACCGGTGGCGATGGCGGCGAAGTGTTAGTTTGGCGGGCGTCTGTTTAATTGGGCGAGATAATTGAGATACTTGTGAAGGCGATCGGCGTCAGTGTCAAGTAAACAACTGGCCCAAGAGTGTACATTAAGTTGCGATCGCATTTCTCGAAATACCGCAGCATCCCCGCGATTGTCTAGAGGAAAAACCCAAGCATCAAATCCAGCCGACTTGAGACGGCTAACAGTTCCCTCGCCATCTTGCACCCACAATTGAGGGCTAATGCGAAGGGGTTGACAGGAATATTCACCGACAACAATTCCCCCCAAAGAAACGCTAGCACCTTCTCCACGATTGGAAAGTTCTTGCAAAATAGCTTTGAGAGAATTGAGTTTTTTCCCGTCTTGTACTTGCTGCGGTGTCAGCTTGACAATCACCATTTCTAAAACTTCCACAGGTTTTGTCGATCGTACAATGTTGACTGGTTCCGCCGGCCAAGGGTTGTTTATTTCCGGTTCCGCCCTCTCGATTTCCTCTGCAACCTGTACTGTTTCAACCGGCTTTGCAGTGTCTACAATTATCTGAATTTCCTCCCCATCTTTCTCAATTTTTCCACTAATCTGTAAGATCGCATTCTCTACAATGTAAGGTTTCACTTGTTCGTAAGCCTTGGGGAACACAACAGCTTTTATTTGATGTGTCAAATCTTCTAATTGCAAAATTGCCATCCCCTCGCCTTTTTTTGTTACTACAAGTTTAATAGTGCTGAGCATGACAATAACTGATACTTTCCCCTTTTTATCTGCTAACTGTTCGAGAGTCACAACATCGGGGTCTTGGTTTACTTGAATCAGAAACTTTAGCGGATGCTCTGATACATAAAAACCGAGCAATTCTTTTTCTAAGCGCAATTTTTCCTGTTTGTCAAAATCTTTAACCAATTTAGATTTTGGCGCAGACTCATAGGTATTGACCGACTTGCCAAAGCTATTCGTACCTAACAAGTCAAAGAGATTACCTTGCCCGCTTTCTCGATCTCTTTTGCGGTCCTGCGCCCATTTCATTACCCCTTCGAGGTCGTTTACTAATTGATGACGGTTGTCGTCAATTTTGTCAAAAGCTCCGCATTGAATTAAAGCTTCTAGAGCGCGGCGGTTCACAGAATGGAGATTTACGCGATCGCACAAATCCGGCAGCGATTTAAACTTACCCCCTTCCTGCCGCGCCGCCAAAATATTTTCAATTGCCGCTTCTCCCACATTTTTAACCGCCGAAACCCCAAACAAAATTTTATCTTTTGCACCTCCAGTCATCTGTTTTGGCAGCGGTGTAAAAGTAAGTTGAGAGCTATTAACATCTGGCGGCTCAACCTCAATACCCAGCTTGAGACAATTGGCAATATATTTCTGTACTTTATCCTGATCGCCCCTGTTAGCAGTCAGCAGTGCAGCCATGTATTCTACAGGATAATTCGCCTTTAAATAGGCAGTTTGATACGTGATATAGGCATAGGCCATTGAATGGGATTTATTAAAGCAATATTCGGCGAATTGCAGCATCTGTGCGAACAGTTTATCAGCTATTCTTTGGCTAACTCCATTCTTAGTAGCCCCGTCGATAAACGTTTCTTTTTGCTTCTGCATTTCATCAGCTTTCTTTTTGCCCATTGCGCGCCGCAGCAAGTCAGCTTGACCCAAAGAATAGCCCGCCAAATCTTGAGCCATCCGCATAATTTGCTCTTGAAAGCAAAGCGTTCCGTAAGTCTCTTTTAAAATCGGCTCTAATAGCGGATGATCGTACTCAACTGCTTTACCGTGCTTGCAGTCAATAAACTGAGGAATCAAACCTGCATCCAGCGGGCCGGGTCGGTAAAGTGCCAAAATAGAAGAAATATCATCCAGACAGGAAGGTTTGATTTTTTTTACTACATCCAGCATTCCGGAAGATTCCAACTGAAAAATACCTTCTAAATCTCCTTTTTCTAAAAGTTTATAAGTTTTGGCTACATCAGCGGGCAACTTTTTGATTCTAGTAAATGTCTCTTGAGCTTTGCGTTCCATCTCAGAAGGCAGGGCTTCGGCATCGATGGTTATATCTTGGGTTTGCTTAACATATTCAACAGTTTTCTGGAGTGTTGTTAAATTTTTTAATCCCAAAAAGTCCATTTTCAGCAGCCCCAAAAATTCCAAATCTTCCATGAAATATTGGGTAATCACAGCACCCTCATTATTCTTTTGCAGCGGTACAAGTTCATCCAAGGGCTCTGAAGAAATTACCACACCGGCTGCGTGAACCCCATAGGTTTTGTTGGTTCCTTCAATGCGAATTGCCATGTCAATCCACTGACGAACGGGGACTTTAGTACCAGTTTCTGCATTTATGCAAATTGTATTTTCATAGTTGTCTTTAAATTCCTGTGCAGGTGTGTCATCGGAAATCATCACTTTAAGTTTTTCCGGTTTTCCTCTGGAGACGGGAATTAATTTTGCCATTTCGTCGGCTTTTTTGTAGGGAATACCTAACACCCTCCCAACATCTTTCAATACAGCTTTTGATGTCATTCTGTTGAAAGTAATAATTTGCGCTACGCGCTCGCTACCATATTTTTCAGTAACGTATTTAATCATGTCATCCCGCCTTTCTATGCAGAAATCGCTATCAATATCTGGCATAGATTTCCGTTCGGGATTGAGAAATCGCTCGAATAGTAGTCCGTGGTGTACGGGGTCTATATTGGTGATTTTGAGGACGTAGGCAACTAGAGAACCTGCGGCAGAACCGCGTCCTGGCCCTACTGGAATATCGTTGTCTCTCGCATATTTTATGTAGTCCCAAACTACTAAAAAGTATTCCGAAAAGCCCATCTGCTGAAGCATTTTCAATTCGTATTCTAGTCTTTGTTTGTAGACTGGGGGGATTTCATTTCTGGTGCGGGCTTTGAGGCGTTCTAAGAGTCCCAGCCAGGATATTTCTTCTACATAAGTATCGGCTGTATGTTCTGGGGGAATTGGAATTGTGGGAATCCGAGCTTCTCCTGTCAGCTCGTATCTCGATACTTTATTTGCGACTTCTAGGGTATTTTCGATCGCATCTTTGATTGTTTCATCATCCAAATGGTCTCGAAACAGTTGCGCCATCTCGTCTGCGGACTTCAAATACTCAGTACCGCTGTAGCGCATCCGCTTGTCTTCTTCAATAAGTTTGTTGGTGTTAATGCACAGCAAAGCATCGTGTGCTTCTACGTCGTTGCAGGAAATATAGTGAGAATCATTGGTGGCAATTATTTTAATGTTGAGCTCGCGGGCAATTTTGACGATTTCAACATTAACAATCCGGTCTTCCGGGGAACCGTGGTCTTGAATTTCTATATAATAATCTTCCCCAAATACTTCTTTATACCATGTGGCTACTTCACGGGCAGCATCTAGCTTGTTTTGCAGAATCATTTGCGGAACTTCCCCGCCCAAACAAGCACTGGTAACAATTAAACCTTCAGAGTATTGTTTTAGCAGTTCCTTGTTGATGCAAGGTCGAGCAAAAATACCTCTTTCAGGCATTCCCTTTAAATGGGAAATTGTGGTTAGTTTGACGAGGTTTCTATAACCTTGGGTATTTTTAGCTAAAACAACTTGATGGTATTTTCTTCTACCTCGAACTTTGACTTCTATGTCGCCGTTGACGACATACATTTCATTGCCAATAATCGGCTTGATATTTTTATTTCGGCAAACTTTGATTAGCTCGATCGCCCCGTACATCACCCCGTGGTCTGTAAGGGCGATCGCGGGCATCCCCAATTCCACCGCCCGTTCTGCGAGCTGCTGTAGCTGAGACGCCCCGTCCAGCAGGCTATAATCGCTGTGAATGTGCAAACCAACGAAGGACATAGCGATTTTAGATTTTAGATTTTAGATTTTAGATTCTACACCATTGGCGTGTCAAAGCGTCAAATAAAAAACAAAGCTTTATATCACTTTTGAGCAGGTTTAGGTTGGAGGTCTGATGTAGCAGCGCATCAGTTCGCCTCCGCCGTATTTGTTAACAATTATCAATTGTTGAATTACGAGTTCAAAGTTATGCGTTAAAATACAGCGGTTCCCGCTGTAATTTGGTACAATAAATAATAACAAAATATCATTTTGTATTCAAAACTAATGAAAACATATTCCCTCGATCTCCGCAAAAAAATAGTGAGATCACATTTGGTTCAAAAAATGTCAATTAGGAAAGTATCCATCACGTTTGGTGGAGCGCAAAAGTCTCGTCCAAAAACTGGTAAAACAACAACAAATCGAGGGAAACTTACAACCTAAACAGAGGGGTAAACCACAATGAGCGTCACCTAGCAAATGCGGAAGCAATGATCAGAATACTGGTGGCTGAGCATCAAGATGCTACTTTGGTAGAGCTATGTGAATTATTTGCTATTAAGACGGGAAATTGGGTGAGTCGGACGGCAATGTGTCGCTACCTACAGAAATTAGGACTCAATCGTAAAAAAAAACATGGCGCAGTAGCCAAGCCGGGACTGAAAGAGTCCAAAAATTGAGAGTGGAGTATTGGGAAAAGATCAAAGATATCGAGCCAGAAAATTTAGTATTTTTGGATGAAACTGGTATCCTGCTAGGACTGAGCAGAACTCATGCACGTTCACAACGCGGGACAAGAGCATACCAAAAAAAAGCATTTTATCGGGGTGGTAAAGTCACAGCTATTGGCGCAATTAGTATGAATAAAGTGTTAGCATTGATGACAATGAATGATTCAATGGATGGACAGGCATTTGCTATATTTATTCAGCATTTTTTATGTCCTAAATTATGGGAAGGAGCGGTAGACGTGAATTGATAATTTACCCGCCCATAAATTAGCATCAATCAAGCCAATGATTGAATCTGTAGGAGCGAGTATTATTTGTTTATCTCCATACTCTCCTGATTTTAACCCAATAGAGCTTTGGTGGTCGCAACTCAAATCTTTTTTGCGTATGTTCACTCCAACTACCACGTCGATGATCGATCAAATAATTGCAGTTGCCCTCAACTTAATCAATCCTCAACATTTAAGAAATTGGGAAAGCTAATTGTTGCTACTGTACTTCATAACAGCGGTAACCGCTGTATTGAGTGCTAGAGTTAAGCATTTGCTGTGATTTTTTAAGTGCAAAAAAAGGTAATTAAATGCTGCATAATTATCAACTAGCTCTCAAAGAAATTCCCCCACTGGCTCAAACAATTGGGGAGCAGTTCAGCAGTTTGCCTCAAGTTGTAGCCGTCGTTTTAGCAGGTTCTCGAACAACTATAGTTACGGATGAGTCGTCTGATTTTGATTTTTACGTATATGTTGAAGAGGAAATTCCTGTTGACATACGGGAGGCGATAGCGAGACAATTTTCCGATCGCATCGCAATCAACAATCAATTTTGGGAACCCGGGGACGAGTGGATAGATATTAACACTGGCTGCGGTATAGATATTATGTACCGCCAGCCCGAATGGATCGAAGAAGAACTCGATCGCGTCCTGGTCAAACATCAAGCATCAGTAGGTTATTCAACCTGTTTTTGGTGGAACGTTCTCACCTCAGTATCATTGTATGACAGAGACGGTTGGTTTCAGCAATTGCAAGCAAATGTGGATCGACCTTATCCCCAACAACTCCGTCAAGCGATAATTGCCAAAAATTATCCGATTTTGCGCCACCTGATTTTTTCATTTCGCCACCAGTTAGAATCCGCTGTTCTGCGCCGCGATTCAGTAAGTATTATCCATCGAACAGCAGCTTTTTTAGGCAGTTATTTTGATATTATTTTTGCTTTTAATTCTATCCCTCATCCGGGCGAAAAGCGCCTGGTAGAAAGGGCAACAGCTTTGTGCTCAAAATTGCCGGAAGATTTGGAAAGCCAGATTCACAGTTTAACTAATTCTATTTCGTTACCTGCTGGCGATCGCCAAATTTTACATTGTCTTGATAGACTGGTTGACAGTCTCGATCAATTGTTGATTGAGGCAGGTTTAATTGCTACTAATTCTTTCGCTAACTAGGTAAGTGCAAAAAAACCATAGTTCCATATCCTAGGGTTAGCAGTGTGCACCTCCCTCAATAGCGATCGAAATTTTACAAATTTGCTTGTTTCAAATAACCTTCCAAATCTTTAATCCGTTCTTGCGTCACTCTGGCCCTGCAATAACCGTAGGTAGAAGCAGCCAAACTACCGCCTTCAAACTGTCCTTTTGCATAATCACAATTTTCATCTCGAAATTTGATCCAAGTACGCTGTGCCACCGTCAATCTCTGCTTTTGTCTACTGCTGATTTTTGCTTGCAGTTGCTGATAGACTTGATTGAGCTTTTTGTCGGCAGCCTCAAACTCTTGACTGGAACAGACATTCATCTCTAGTGTGGTTTGAGGATTTTTGCAGTTAGGCTGTTGGGCGACTTGTACAGGGATGTTGCTGGCTTTGCTGGGAAGCAAAAAGCCGGCTGTCAATAAAAGCAAACTCGCCGCAAATTTTACCCAAATAGTGCTATTTGTCACTTAGTTTCTCCCTTTTTAATCTTTAATTTTCTCTGCTGGCTGCGCCGATCGCCAAATCCACCAAGCCGCCGCCCACAGAGTAAAATTGCCGATGAGAGTCATCGCCGCTTGCAGGGTAACGATCCATTCTAGGGCTGGGGAGTTGTCAAAATAGTGCCATGTACAGGCACACATAGCGCTGACAAGAGCGGGCAACATTCCGGCTGAAAGGGCCCACCAAGCTCGGTTTTGAGTGACTTCGCCGTAAGTCCAAATTAACCAGATGGCGGCAATCCACTCGACGACGCTAGAGATGTGAATAATCCAGGTGGGAATTGACAAAGCGTGCATTTTTTGTATCGTGAACGAAGATGAAAGATTTATCGATCGGGACTTACGCAACTGTCATATAAAGTATGATGAGTCAGTCGATTTTAGATTTTAGATTTTAGATTTTAGATTTACTCCACAGATGAATCTTGGAGCTTGAGCTTTGGTCTAAAATTTTAGGAGCAGCCACGACTTAAGTCGGGGCTTGTACCTGTTTTTGGGCTGGTCATACAATTTTAGATTAGCGATTTGAGATTTTATTAGATTTGCGATTTTAACTGACTGATGACGTAAAGCCTGGAAGCTTGCTGACAGTAGCATTTTTTTTGGTAGTAGTATCAAATTTCAAATTTCAAATCTCAAAAAAATCTAAAATCTAAAATCTAAAATCTAAAATAGTTAGATTCCCCATCACAAACAAAGAAAAGAGTAGAAATGCGAGCAATTTTGTGCGGCTATTACGGTAAAGGCAACGGCGGCGACGAGGCGCTGTTGGCATCGCTACTGCAAATGTTACCAGATGGCGTGACGCCGATCGTCCTGTCTGGCAATCCTGTCGAGACAAATCAGCGGTACGGGGTAGCTGCGCGCGATCGCATGAATGCGTTCCAAGTTCTCGAAGCACTCCGCACCTCCGACGCGCTAATTTGGGGCGGCGGTAGTTTAATCCAAGACGCTACTAGCATTGCGAGCCCTTTCTATTATGGCGGTTTGATGGGAATAGCGCAGCGGATGGGCTTAAAAACTGTTGCCTGGGCCCAGGGAATTGGGCCTTTGAAGCGGGAAATGACTCGCAAGTTATCTCAGCGGTGTTTTGCTGGATGCACCGCCGTCAGCGTGCGGGATAAAGGTTCAGCTACTTTACTTGCAGATTGGAAAATTCCCTTTACTTTAGCGCCCGATCCGGTGTGGGCTTTGGAGAATTCCCCTGTGTCGGGTTTGTGGGATTTACCGGCGCCCAGAGTTGCTGTTTGTTTGCGTTCTCATTCTACACTAACTCCCGCGCGTTTGTCAATCTTAACTCAAGCTTTAGTTGACTTTCAAAAAGCAACTCGCACCTTAATTTTGCTGCTGCCTTTTCAAGCGTCTCACGACTTAGAGATTGCCCAACATTTGCACGAAGCCCTGCCCAAAAGGAGTCGCATCCTCAGTTTAGAAGACCCCAGAAAATTGAAAGGAGTGTTCCGGGGAGTCGAAATGGCGATCGGGATGCGCTACCACAGTTTAATTATGGCCGCATCCGAAGAATGCCGCTGTTTTGCCCTCAGCTACGACCCCAAAGTCAGTCAATTGATGGACGAGTTAGAAATGCCGGGATACTTATTATCAGAATTGCCAGAAGATCCTTATTTAATTAGCAAAACCTGGATGGAACACTATGCTAACGGCGACGCCTTATCGCCAGACAGGATAAAATTTATAGTAGGGCGATCGCTCTTTCATCGCGAAGTATTGCGAGCTGCGCTCCAGCAGTCTCAGTAATAGCAGTCTCAATAAGAGGTAAAATACCGTGACAGCCACTACAGCCGACTTAAAAATTACCTGGGAAAAATTGCCAGACGGCTTCATTTTAGACGAGGAACCAGTGGAAAATATCGACCAACCCTTGCTAGCCGCCGCCTTGCGGGAAATCTTAGAAATCGCAGGGCTAATTGTAACAGGAATATTAGTTGCCCCAAACATGGGAATTTGTGCGACAGTAGACAGCAAGCTAGTAATCAAAGCTCCAGATTGGTTTTATGCCCGCAACGTACAGCCGCTTTCCAGTCAAGAAATTCGTCGCAGTTACACTCCCAACTTAGAAGGAGAAGTCCCGGCGATTGTCATGGAATTTTTGTCAGCTACTGCCAACGATGAATATTCAATAAAACCCACGTATCCGCCGGGAAAATGGTTTTTTTACGAGCAAGTATTGCGAGTGCCTATCTATGCACTTTTTGAACCTGCAGCCGGAGTTCTCGAAGTCTATCAGTTGAATTCATCAGGACGATATCAAGTACAGCAACCTGATTTAAACGGTCGTTATTGGATTGAAGGAGTTGGGTTATTTTTGGGTGTTTGGCAGGGAACCAAGGCCGAAAGAACCGGATATTGGTTGCGCTGGTGGGATGAGAGCGGAGAGATGTTATTGTGGGGAGCAGAAATGGTAGAAAGGGAACGGCAGCAAAGGGATATCGCTCAACACCAAGCCGAACAAGAACGAGAACGATCGGAAAGATTAGCCGCGCAATTAAGAGCAGCAGGCATTGAACCAGAAGCCTAATGCAATAATGAGCAATTAAAAGTTGCAGAGATACAATTTTTAATTGCTCATTAATTAAAAAGTATTAGACAACATCGCAAAAATCAATATTTCTCAGCGTAAATCTACGTTAATCTGCCTTCATCAGCGGTTAAAAATTACATTCAGGAGACAGCAAAATTGGCAAGAGTAAGAGTGCGGGAACACGTCAATCCCCTATCAATTAGATATCAAGCATCTGCAAGCCCCCCGGATTGGACAAAAATTTATGCTGACTTAAATTTACCGCTGCATTTAGATATCGGCTGCGGCAGAGGGCGGTTTTTGTGGCACATGGCGCAAGTACAAACTGACTGGAACTTTCTAGGATTAGAAATTCGGGAACCTCTGGTAGAGGAGGCTAATCTTTGGCGGGACGAAAAAGGCTTGACAAATTTGCACTATTTGTTTTGCAATGCGAATAGTTCCCTGAAGCCCATTTTAGAAACTTTACCCGCAGGTATTTTGCAGCGAGTTAGCATTCAATTTCCCGATCCCTGGTTCAAGAAAAAGCACCACAAACGGCGGGTGGTGCAGCAGGAATTAGTTAATGAATTGGCAACTTATCTCGCAGTTGGCGGTGAAGTTTTCATTCAATCTGATATTGAGGAAGTAGAAAGGGAAATGTGCGATCGCTTTTCATCTCACCCCAGTTTTAAACGTCAAAAAGGCGACAACTGGCTAGCAGAAAATCCCCTACCTGTGGCTACAGAAAGAGAAATTGCTACTCTGAAACGGGGCGAACCAGTTTATCGGGCACTGTATCAAAAATAATGCTCGCTTTGGCAAACTCACCTTTGTCATAAATGTTATAACTTACCTCTTGCACCTTTGTTAGGAACAGGCAAGATGCCTGTTCTACAAAACTTAATTTTCTTGTGGAACGGGCATCTTGCCCGTTAATCAAAGAATTATTTCTAACTTAAACCCAAGACGGCAGCCACATCCGAATTTTCCATTCCCACTGCGACAAAGGCAGTCCCAAATAGATAGGCATCCAGAAAATAAAAGCACCCAAAACCAGAAAAATAATTGTTACCCCCATCCCTCGGAGTCGAGTTTGAGGGCTGTGCAGCCACCTGTCAACCCACCAAGCAAGTGCTAAGGCTGCAAACACAGAACAGCCCATATAATGGTACAAAAATATGCAGCGAGTCACTTTCACCCAAGGCAGCAAATTAGCGGCCCAATTAACTATTAAATATAACGCCAGCCACATTTCAGCAGTCGGCGGAAACAAAATCGGCCGCTGCTGTTCTATGGTGTCAACAGAAGCTTCGCTGCGCGTTTGCAGCCACACCAAAATCCGGTGAACTAAAACTCCTATTACTAGCAATAAAGCTAAGGTTGACAACCACCAAAGGAAGGGATTTCCCATCGCGTGAACGTCAAAAATTGCCTGAGTTGCACCTTCAGGTAAAGGCGGCAAAACCGGATCGGGTTGGGCATTGCTGCTAGCAGTTTTGTAGAAGTAAACTATGGGGCGCAGCATCAAAGGCCAACTGTACCACGTGGAACAGTAAGGATGTACATCTGGGCCGCTTTTAATCCGCTGGTGATAAGTCAAAATTTCCGTTTGCATCTGCCAAAAATTGGGAGTTGGATTAAAGTGCAGGTGAGGAATCCAAGAGATGCTGTAAACTATAATAGGAATAATAGCTAGACTTAAGCAGAGTTCTATAAGATTGAGTTTAGTGAGTTTTTGTACGGGACTTTCGGCAGGAATTAAAGGTGAATTTACCTCGCGGCTTTGTTCTTCATTTCCTCTGTTACCCTGGATAAAACGAACGGCCCAAGCACAGATTAAAATTAGATAAGTACCGAAAAGAAACCACAATCCGTTCCATTTAATAGCCGCAGATGCGCCGAAACCTATCCCGGAGAGTACCAGCCAAAGCCAGCGCTTTTTGCCTTCTGCTTCTACGGCTTTTAAAATAAATAACTGACCTAAAATTCCAAACAAAACTAGATAAATGTTGTTCAGCGCGTAGCGAGACTCAACTAAAAACAAACCGTCGCAGGCGATAAACAAAGCAGCAAGAAAAGCAAAGGTGCGGCGCCGAACTAGCTGATAAGCTAGCCCTCCCACAACTAGGGGAATAAAGGAACCTGTAAGAGCATTCAGCCAGCGGTAATCCCAAGGAGAAAGCAGGGAGCCAGCCATACTGTTGACGGCAGTTTTTCCGAAGGGAAGATGAGTACCGATCCAAATGCCGATCGCAATTATGTACTGGCTCAGAGGTGGGTGAGCGTTGAAAAAAGGAGTTTTTGTGAGATAATCGTTGGCAAATTTAGCGTAATAAACCTCGTCAAATACTAAGGTGTTAAATCGCTCCAGTTCCCAAAATCGGAGAGTTAAAGATAGGAGGAATACAGCGAACATTCCTAAGCCAAAAACCAAAGTAGATTTGTTGAATTGTTTTTTGTTGAGTTTCATAAAACAGCAGAAAATAGTAGATGCTAGATTTTATAGAGATCCCTAATTTGAAATTCCTGAGTTGAGAGTAAAGTAAAATAGGACTTGTGCAGAAACCGAATTTTTGAGGAGAAACCGGGTTTTTTGGAAAAACCCAGTTTCTTAAACCCGGTTTCTAATCATGCTTGGAGAGTGCAGCGAGAAGCAGTAGCGACTATTGTTTCACCAAATGCTCCCCATCTAATTGGCAAGCAGGAAGGAAAAGCGCGCATCACAAGGTGCGATAGATTATGATAGCAGCTAATTAGGTCTTTTTTGAGCGAGTGCTTATGAATCCCATACTTTCGATTTGGGGGCGTTGGGGCTTAGCTGTAGGTGCGACTATCCTGATGGGATTTGCCGCCGCGCCAAATCCCAAGACATTTGAAAGTTTTGCTGATTTCTGTACCAACAAAGAGAATTTGACCCCGGAAGCCAGACATACGGTGGAGGTGTTGCTATCAAAAGCAAAAACACAAGAGTGCGATCGCGCTCAAAAAACCCTGACTAATCTCACAGAACTTTCCCTAATTCGCAATCAAATAGTCGATATCAAACCCTTATCAAAATTCACCAATCTGAGAAAGCTCAACCTCAGTTTAAATCAAATAGCAGATGTGCAACCATTATCGGGACTGACTAATCTAAGATTTCTCGTCCTCAATTTCAATCAAATCTCAGACGTGAAACCATTATCGGGACTGACTAATTTGACAGAGCTTTTCCTCGAAGCCAATCAAATCGTAGATTTAAAACCTTTAGCTGGGTTGACTAATCTAACAGGGCTGTCCCTCGCATCTAATCAAATTGTAGATGTGACACCTTTATCGAGAATGACTGAGTTAAATTTTCTTTATCTAGGTGGCAATAAAATTGCAGATGTGAAACCATTATCGGGATTGACAAATCTGATACTGCTTTTCCTCGCATCAAATCAAATCGCAGATGTCAAACCTTTAGCGGGATTGACAAATCTGACAGCCCTAGACCTCTGTAGAAATCAAATCGCAGATGCCAAACCTTTAGCGAGATTGGTAAATCTGACAACCCTCGATCTCAGTATAAATCAAATCCCGGATGGGGAAGCCGAGCGATTAATTCAGAAAAACAAACAACGATTAAATCAAAAAACAGATGAAGCCGAGCGATTGCTTCAGGAAGCTGAGCGACTATTGGCTCAGGAAACAGCAGCATCTTACCAGGAGGCCTTGCAAAAGTTTGATGCAGCGCGTTCGCTTTATCGAATGCTTAGAAATTGGAAGTACGAAGCTTACACGCTGAATCAAATCGGCTTAATTATTAATAGATTAGGAGACAGACAGCAAGCCCTGAACTACTACAAGCAAGCTCTTTCTTGGCATCAGACTATAGCCGATCGCCATATGCAAGCCGTCATCCTCAACAATATCGGCGCCGTCTACTATGCTTTGGGAGAGAAACAGCAAGCCATCGACTACTATAACCAAGTCCTTTCCCTAATTCGGGAAATGGGCGATCGCGCTGAAGCAAGTATCAACCTCAGCAACATCTCGAACATACCCGCATACAGCGACTCATCTTTGGACGATCGCACTGGGGAAGCCACCACACTCAACAACATCGGCTTAGCCTACAACGATTTAGGAGAAAAACAGAAAGCAAAAGAGTATTTCAACCAAGCCCTTCCCTTATTCCGCGCTATGGGCGATCGGGCTAAGGAAGCAACTACCCTCACCAATATTGGTTTAGTCTATTCAGATTTGGGAGAAAAACAAACAGCCCTCGACTACTACAAACAAGCCCTCGATTTGAGACAAAAAGCGGGCGATCGGCGTGGAGAAGCCCTCACCCTCAACAATACAGGTACTACTTACTCAAAATTGGGACAACAGCAGAAAGCAGAAGAATATTTCAACCAAGCCCTGCCGCTGTTTCGCGCTGTGGGCGATCGTCCTGGGGAAGCTCTCACCCTCTACCATATGGCTATTCTCAAAGGCGATCGAGGCAATTTAATCGCAGCCCTCACTGACATTGAAACCTCCATCAAAATCATCGAAAATCTCCGCACCAAAATTACCAACCACGAGCTCCGCATCTCATACTTTGCCACCGTGCAGGACTATTACCAGTTCTACATTGACCTGTTAATGCAACTGCACAAAACGCAACCCAATTCTGGTTACGATACTAAAGCCTTTCAGGCTAGCGAACGCTCCCGCGCCCGCACTTTATTGGAACTTCTTCAAGAAGCAAACGCCGATATTCGCCAAGGTGTAGCCCCAGAATTATTGCAGCGAGAACGCAATTTACAACAGCAACTCGATGCCTTAGAAACACTCCGAATCGAAACTATAAGCCGCCCCAATCATACCCCTGAACAACAAGCAGAATTAGACCAAAAACGGCAAACTTTACTAGGACAATATCAGGACATTCAAGCCCAAATCCGCTCCACCAGTCCCCGGTACGCCGCCCTTACCCAACCGCAACCTTTAACCCTGGCACAGATTCAACAACAAATCCTCGATCGCAATACAATTTTACTCCAGTATTCTTTAGGGAAAAAGCGCAGCTATCTGTGGGCTGTCACCAAAACCAGCATCACCAGTTATGAATTACCTCCTAGGATCGACATCGAAAAAGCCGCCCGCAATTTCCGCGATGCTGTGACTAACCCGCGCTACCGAAACATTCCCGATCGAGTTGCTGAAGCTAACAACACGCTCAGTCAAATTATTTTACAGCCCGTAGCAGCACAACTCGCTCAAAAACGCCTGCTGATAGTTGGCGATGGCATTCTCAATTACCTGCCATTTGCCGCCCTCTCAATCCCCGAAACACCCGGTAAAAATCGGAATCAGCCTTTAATTGTAGACCATGAAATTGTGCTGCTGCCTTCCGCTTCCACCTTGGGAATCTTAAGACAAAACTACAATGACAGACAACCTCCTACTCGGACTTTAGCAATGCTCGCCGATCCAGTTTTTAGCGCTGACGATGAACGAGTAAAAAACGAGTCAACCGCCACGAATCGGGAAGCAATAGAATCAGTAAATCTCGGTTTAAGCCGCTCTAGTCGCGACAATAACATACAGTGGAGCCGTTTAAAATTTACACGCCAAGAAGCTCAAATCATTCAAGCGTTATTCCCAGCTAATTCTCGCACCGCATCTTTGGATTTTGCAGCCAGCCGCGCCGCAGCAACCAGTCAGAACTTAAGCCAATATAAAATCATTCATTTTGCCACTCACGGTTTAGCGAATAGCACTCACCCGGAACTATCGGGAATCATCTTGTCACTGGTAGATGAAAAGGGCAATCCCTTAAACGGATTTCTGCGACTTACTGATATTTTTAATTTGAAGTTAGCAGCAGATTTAGTAGTGTTAAGTGCGTGTCAAACCGGATTAGGACAGAGCATTCAAGGCGAGGGCATGGTAGGATTAACGCGGGGATTTATGTATGCGGGGGCTCAGCGAGTTGTGGTGAGTTTATGGAATGTGGATGATGAAGGAACAGCTACGTTAATGTCAAGTTTTTATCAGGGAATGCTGCAAAAAGGGTTAACGCCAGCGGCAGCATTGAGGGCGGCACAACTGGAAATGTTGAAGCAGGAAGAGTGGCGTTCTCCTTATTATTGGGCGGCTTTTAACCTTCAGGGGGAATGGCGATAAATTTTATAAAAAAAACCAGCATTAATTCCAATTCCGAGCGAATGTAAGTCTGGCGAGAACTTTTTGCGGTGAATCTGGATACCAAAAAAAGCGGCTCCGCTTGTCGCAGAACCGCCGTCACAGAGGATGAAAAATCAAAACTTAACGGACTGCACCCTGTACAGAAGGTGATTCAATTGTTTTCATGAAGTACAGCTTCACTAATTGCCAGCCGTTCGACAAATACAGAGGCAATTTTTGGAAGAATTGCAAGAATTTCGGAGTTTCAGAAGCAACAATTGCGGTCAACTGCTGATTGTTCTTGAGGCAAATATCCAGCCGTTCATAAAACTCGGGGTTGTTCACGTCGAGCATCACGGGGAATACGCGGCCTGCTGTTTCGTTGGTCTTTTTAATCACTTCAATGTCGTATTCGCGAGCATCGAGTCCGAGCGATCGATAAAAACCGGCGCGCTGGATATCATTGAGATACATTGTCGCAAACACTGACAGCAAGAAGAAACGGCACCAAAGCTTAGCGCGCCAATCGTTCAACATCTGAGGCTGAGCTCTCATCACCGCATCAAAGAAATCTCCGTGGCGGTTTTCATCCTGGCACCAATTTTCAAAGAATCGGAAAATCGGATAAATCTGGTCTTCAGGATGGGCTTTTAAGTGCTGATAAATGGTGATGTAGCGCCAATAACCGATCTTTTCCGACAAGTAAGTCGCGTAGAAAATAAACTTCGGCTTAAAGAATGTGTAACTGCGGCTCTTTGTCAAGAAACCCAAATCAAGGGACAAATTAAAGTCCGAGAGAGCTTTGTTGAGGAATCCGGCGTGCCGCGCTTCGTCCCGGGACATCAGCATGAAACCTTCGGCCAGCACGGGATTTTTTCCTTTGAGCCTGCGTCCCAATTCTTTGTAAAGCAAGAATCCAGAAAACTCAGCGGTGCAGGAACGTTCCAGAAACTCAATGAACAATTGGCGCTTTTCGCCGTCGATGTGTTCCCAAGATTGATCGAACTCGGCATCCCGCACGAAGTGGTTTTTGTTGTAGTCAACGCGGAACTCTTGGATAATTGCTTCTAGTTCGGCTTCATTTACCGAGATGTCCATTTTGGCCATCTCGTCAAAATCTGTTGTGTAAAATCTCGGCGTGAGAATAGTTTCTTTGGCTGGGGCTTTCACTCCCGGCCGCATTTCTTCAAAAGTGGGTTTTTTGAGGGAATCTACCATATGTTTATTGGATTTCTGGTTATAACTACTCAGAGTTTCAGTTGCCTGTTACTGCGGGCGATCGATCGCCCCTGTCTGTTCGTCTTCGTCAGACCGCCCGATCGGCCTCGTTATACTTTACCAAGCTCTCGACCCTGGAAATATATTGCTGGCGTTAAGAATTGCTACGCAGAATTACTTATGGGAGTGTGGGAGACTGGGAGTGGGGGAGACTGGGAGTGGGGAGACTGGGAGAATTGCAATTTTTGTATTCTCTCTTCCTTCAGATGATGCACAAATCTCTCCTCGTGTCAAACTGTTCAAACACTAAATAGAAAGTACAAAATATAGAGAGGGAGTCCAATAGTTAGAATAACCAAGCAGGACGGTCAGAAAATGAGCAATTTAGGTGTTAGTTACCTTTTATGGGCAGCTTGTTTTTTCGGCCCATTCGGACTCCACCGCCTCTACAACGGCAAAATTGGTACGGGTTTACTGTGGCTGTTTACCTTTGGTTTGTTTGGGTTCGGGCAATTGTTTGACTTGCTGCTGCTGCCGAACATGGTGGACGAACACAATGCCACTCTCAGGGGCAAACTCGGCGTATCTCGCGAAGGTATACCGCTATATCCCAGCAGCGGGGCGATCGCCGCGACATACCCCAAGCAAACTCCCGACCAGTTAGGGGTTAAACTCCTGAAGGCAGCTTATACCAAGAAGGGAAGATTATCTGTCACCCAAGGGGTGATGGCAACCGGCGCTACTTTTGCCGAAGTGGAAGAAGCTTTCACGGCAATGCTCAAAACGGGTTATGTCAGTATCGAGAACGATTCAGTAACTGGTGTCGTGATCTACCACTTTCACGAACTTTAGAGGCTGCGGGTGCGTCAGAATCGGGGATTTTATGTGTGGTTCGAGAAGCTAATCGCTGACGCAACCTACTACTCGCCGAACGTCTGAGCACTAGCCGCACGTCTCAGGCCTAAAATCTAAAATCTAAAATCTAAAATCGACTGACGAATGCCTTCTGACGGATGCCTTCTGACGAATGCCGTTTGTGGAGGAAGCATTGCTGGCAAAATCGGCTAGAATGTTTGTTTGTCTATATAAGCAGAAAGTATTTAGCGTCATGGCAGTCCCTAAGAAGAAAACCTCCAAATCCAAGAAGAATATGCGCAAGGCCACATGGAAGCGCAAAGCTGTAGTGGCAGCTCAGAAAGCTCTGTCCCTGGGCAAATCTGTTCTGACTGGGCGTTCCAACAGCTTCGTGTATCCCGGCAATGAAGAAGAAGAGGAAGAATAGAAACAAAATACAGGGCATTGGGCGAACCCGATGCCCGATCGATCAATCCATTTTTGCGGTTGGTAAAATCAGCATGGCATCGCCAAACGAATAAAAGCGGTACTGATGCTCGATCGCTTCTCGGTACAAATCCAACAGCCGAGGCCTTCCAATCATCGCACTTACCATCATCATCAAAGTAGAGCGGGGCAAGTGAAAATTGGTAATCATCCCCTCTACAACCCGCCACTTGTAACCAGGGTATATAAACAAATTTGTCTGGCCGCAAAAAGGCTGCAAGGAAAAATCGCCGCTCGCCGCCGCCGCTCCCTCTAAAGCTCGCACTGCTGTCGTACCCACCGCAAAGATTCGCCCGCCTCTAGCTTGAGTTTCGCGGATTTTCTCGACAGTGGCGGGGGGTACTTCCACCCATTCGCCGTGCATTTGGTGAGCCGTCACGTCTGCCACCTCCACCGGGCGAAACGTCCCTACTCCGACGTGTAGGGTGACAAAAGTTTTTTCGATTCCCCGCTGCTGCAAGCGACTGAACAATTCTTCGGTGAAGTGCAGGCCTGCTGTGGGGGCAGCCACCGCCCCAAGCCGATCGGCATAAACAGTCTGGTACTGTTCCGCTGAAGCTTGGGAATTTTCGATGTAGGGCGGCAGGGGTACGTGGCCGTATTCGTCCAAAAACTTCGCCAGACTCGCATCTGTGGGGATGTCAAACTCCAGCAGCCGCCCTCCTGTTGCGTCGTCCCTGGCGATAACTGTCGCAGTCAATCGACGATCGAGCACGGCGGCTTCGGGAAGGCAACAGCAAGGAGCTGCAGCGGAGTCCTCACTTGCTGGGGCGATCGGGTCAAACTCAATTTGCGACCCCAACTTTAAGCGTTTCCCCGGTTTAACCAAAGCCAGCCAGCAGTTGTGCTGCCGTTCTTCCATCAACAATATTTCCACAGCCGGGCCGTTGGGTTTGTGCCCGTAGAGCCTCGCTGGCAGCACGCGGGTGTTGTTGAGTACCAGCAAGTCTCCGGGCTCCAGCAAATCTGGCAAATCTCGGAAAATCCGGTGTTGCTGGCTGCTGGGAGAATCTACAGCCAGCAACCGAGAACTGTCCCTCGGCACTACGGGATTTTGGGCAATGCGCGAGGGCGGAAGTTCGTAGTCGTAGCCGTCCAAAGACCAGTCAATCTCTGTCATCGAGTGAATTCCTGTGCGATCGATCTGTCAACTGGGTAACAAATTGGGTAAAAACCCCCATCCAAAGTCGGGTGCTTTTCCCCTTGTGGCGGCGGGTATAGCCCGCCATGATAGAGGTATAGCATCAGCTTTGCTCGAAGGATCGTTATGGAATACCTCTACTATATCGCCAATACTAGCCTTACTCTGAGAGTCGTGGATTACCTGCGCACAGCTCATCATCTTCCCTTGCAATTTATCACTGTTATTCACCAAATAGACGGCTGGGTGGTGAAGGTGAAAATGAGCCAATATTTAACTCCAGAATTGCACGGGGATTTTCGGGCTTTTATGAACGAACTCGGGATTCCTTACGATCCTGAAATTCGCTTGCAAATGGCTCTTTGGAGTTTGGAAACGGGACAGTCGCCGCTGAGCGTGATGCGCCGCTACCAGGTGGCAGTGGTTTGTCACGGCAGCCCTGACCGCAAGGAAATTGAAGCGTTTCGCCAACAATTTGTCAAGGGCCTGGGATATTGCCCGGAAACTCTCGCCTAGACTTCTACTCATATAAATTAGCTGTTATGGCAGAGGGGGAGAGGGAGAGAAAGGGGGAGAGGGAGAGAAGATTTAACGCTTTTTTCACGTCCGTTAAAGATCGAGAGAGAAATTCGCGAGAGCCTAGGGAATTTAACAATCAAAAACTACCTAGTGGCATTGCTTTGTGATTTTACCCTCTAATTTTTAATTATATATTTTTAATTGCTAAAAGCAGATCGAATGTATTCTTGCAGGGTAAGGCGGTAGTTTTCTGCAAGGGCGGATTGAGAGTTCGCTGCTGTTAACGGTAATATTTGTTTAGTGTTTGGTCGTGAAGGTTCGCACCTGACTAGGGCGACATCAAAGCGACAAGAATTATTTGCTAAATCTGGACGAGTGCTTAAAAATATTTCGGCTGTTTGCCAAAGTTTGGCTTGTTTTGTGGTAGTAACAGCCAGCATTCCACCAGCATCCCAATTTCCCCGGCGGCGAGTTTTTACCTCGACAAATGCTAATGTTGGGGATTTGTGATTGGGAAGAACTCGGTTTTTTTCGCTTTCTTCATCTCTTCCGAGTGCGATGATGTCAATCTCTCCCCAGCGACAGTGCCACTGTCGGTGCAGGATTTCCCAGCCTTGCTGCTGCAACCACTCGGCGACTAATTTTTCTCCCAATGTGCCGATATCCCGAGAGTTTGGGGATTGGGGGGAATTCGAGTCAGCCGTCGCAATCTTGTTTGAGGGCTTCGCGATCATCGGGCGATCGCGCTTTATGGTAGAATTCAATTCTGAACTGTCACGGCTGCCCATTAGCTTTAACTTATGAATTCTCGAATTCGCCAACATCGCAAAAATATTTATACTTTCTTGCTGAGTTTTGTTATTTTAGCAGTAATTGTCGCTGGGGCGATCTGCATTAATCCCGCACCTGCTTTCGCTGTGGTTCACGACAAAGAAATCCTAGTCGGCGCTGATTTTAGTGGACAAGTTCTGACTGACGACAGTTTTAATAAAGCTAATCTTCGCAACAGCAATTTTACCAATGCAGATTTGCGGGGTGTCAGCTTTTTTGCGGCCAATATGGAAGAGGCAAATTTTGAAGGCGCTAATTTAACGGGTGCTACTTTAGATTCAGCTCGCATGATGGAAGCAAATTTAACTAATGCTATCCTTGAGGGTGCTTTTGCTTACAATACCAGGCTGGAAGGAGCTGTGATTGACGGTGCTGATTTTACAGAAACACTGCTGCGAGACTATATGATAGAAAAACTTTGTAAAGTTGCAAAAGGTACTAATCCCGTGACGGGTAGAGATACTCGCGAAACTCTTTTTTGCGATTATTAAAAGGCTAATCCAACCAAACTTACCCCGCACGCGGGGTAAGTTCCATGTAAACTATCTGGCAGTAGGGCGATCGGGTTCGATCCACTGACCGATACACGACTAAAATATCAGCGGAACCCCCAGCAAATCGAAGGCTTTATGCTGTAAACGAGTGGGCGCCGTCAGGCCTAAACTAACTGCAACACCCGCTAGTTTAAGCTGCATTCGAGTTAAAAATATTGATATTTCTTACTCTAGTCAACCTCTTTACGGTTAACTAACGGAATTTAGTTCAATTGCTAATCGATTAGGCTACTCAATGACTACAGAATTAAATATTGGTTCTCAAAGATCGCCAAGCACTCTCCATGCTTGGGGTATAGCAGTGTTGATCCTTGTCACCCTAATCTGGGGTACAAGCTATCCAGTTATCAAGGGAGCTCTCAGCAGTCTTTCTCCTTCTGCAATATTTGCAACCCGCTACGTAATAGCAGCGTTGCCGTTTACCCCCTATTTACGCTTCCTTAATCTTTCCCTGCTACGGGATGGAGTCTTTTTATCACTAATACTGTTTCCTGCATCAGTCCTCCAAACCCTTGCCCTTGAGACGACTTCTGCCGATCGTGCTGCATTCATTGCCAGTTTCAACGTCATCCTAGTTCCTCTGCTAGGGCAACTGCTAGGTCGGCAGGTGTTCCCAAAAACTTTCCTCGCCGCAGGAATTGCCATCTTTGGCATTGGAGTGATGTGTTGGGAGAGTGAACAGATCGCGATCGGCGATCTGTTGATCTTGGGCAACGCCTTCCTCTACTCGATCTACACTCTTAAGCTTGAGTCCACCACGTTGCGCCACCCTATTTTGCCACTCGCCGCGATCCAGCTTTGGGTAATAACAATATTTTCTTTAATCTGGGCCGCTCCAGATCTGGTTACACAACAGGAAGCAATTGGCGCGAATCTTGGTATTCTTTTATATATTGGCTTATTTGATACTGCTGCTACGATTGTGCTTCAAGTAGTGGCTCAACGATGGGTTAACGCTTACCAGACGGCGCTAATTTATACGCTCGATCCGATTTTCGCAGCGGTTTTCTCGTTTCTACTACTGGGAGAGAAACTTGGAATACGCGGTGTGATTGGCGCATCTCTTGTAGTGGTGGCAATGGTTTTTGGTCAAAGCAAATCTCAGGACGCTGAGCACAATGGCGAAATCCAGGTTAACGAGTCGATAGTCGCAGCGCTGTCAGATTCCGATACTGAGCCCATTAACGCTCCAGTGTCGCTTCGGAGCGCTAACGTCGTGGAATTAGAATTAGATTTGTAATTTGTATTAAGAGTGAGGAAAATGGGTTTCGATATTTTGATCCAGCAAACAGAGAAAGGTAGAGGCGTTTTTGCCAGCCGAGGCTTCCGTAAAGGTGAGACTGTGGTGGTTGGACGCCGAGTCGATATCTTGCCCGAAAGAACTACTCACTCGATTCAGATGGACTTTGACCTGCATATAGAATTAGATGAACCGGCATTATTGATCAATCATTCTTGTAGCCCAAACACAGGGGTTCGGAATAATCAATTCGGAGCCTACGATTTCGTGGCATTGGTTGATATTCCTTCGGGAAGCGAGATTACATGGGATTACTCTACAACAGAGTACACTTTCATTGACATTCCCAAATGTTGTTGTGGCTCCGCCGAATGTCGATCGAAGCTTCTTGGATATAAATTTCTCCCTGACGAAATCAGGCAAACGTATGGTGAGTTTATCGCCGATTACCTCAGAGTAACGGCACCTGAAACGGAACTTCCCCCGCGCGATCTTAAAGTTCCTAGTATTGCCCCCACCAGTAGGGCGATCGGGCTTTAGCCCCCGCCGGATATATGACTGGAATGTCAGCGAAACCCCCAGCAAATCGAAGGCTTTCTGCTGTAAAGGAGTTGGGGTCGTCAGGCCAGAACTAACTGAAAGACCAGCTAGTTTAGGCTGCACTCAATTTTTAACGATCGTCGATCAATTAGTCAGTAACGTCCGAAAACTTTGAGCGGGAAACTTTTCCAAAGTATGCTTTGTTGAAGCTTTCCGTTTCGCGCGAGTGGCAGACAAAACCTGGACAACCACCGAACCCGACTCAGAAGCATCTAATATCAAATCCGCGCTTCATCCTCCTGGTAAAATCGAGTCAACATTCAACATTCAACCATCCTTCAGTTTTTCGACTTCGAGTTAACTCAAATCCGGTAGCATCGGAATAATAAAATCGAGTCAACAGTTAAACTCAACAATGATATTAAATCCGGCAGCATCGGAATTAATATTAAGTAGGTCGGCGAGAAAAAACAAAACTATGTTAAGATACATAAATAAAACTCTAGTTTTAGTGGGGTAACTAAT